>JBBSUZ010000036.1:0-15196 GCA_038233965.1 Rhodothermales bacterium
AGACCGAGGCGCACGTCCTGCCCGGCCAGGACCCGCAGCCGGACCACCTCAACGCGGTCGTCCTCGCCGAGACCTCCGTCGCCCCGCACGCCCTGCTCGACGCGCTCCACGCGGCCGAACGCGCCGCGGGCCGCGACCCGGGCGCCGAGCGGTGGAGCGCCCGCCCGCTCGACGTCGACCTCCTGCTCTACGGCGACGTCATCCTCGACACGCCCGGCCTCGTCGTCCCGCACCCGCGCCTCGCCGCGCGCCGCTTCGTCCTCGCCCCGCTCGCCGACGTCGCCCCAGACACGCTCGTGCCGGGCACCGGCCAGACCGTCGCCCGCCTGCTCGCGGCGTGCCCGGACCGCGCCCGCATCGCCCGGACAGATCTGAATCTACGTGACGTACGACCCGGCGTCTGGGGACTGGGCCGGGTGAGCCCGGACCTGACTGAGGACTGACTGTCGGTTGCCCCTCCCCTCTTTCCCGAGACTTTCCCCCGATGGCTGACGGCCGGTCCCCGTTGGCCTCCCGAGCCGTGCGATCTTGCTGGCCACCCACTGCCCGCCCGATGCCCACGTCCCCGTTCCCCGACCACGTCGGCTACGTCGCCGTCGAAGGCGTCATCGGCGCGGGCAAGAGCACGCTCGCGCGCATGCTCGCCTCGCTCGCCGGCGGCCGCCTCGTGCTCGAGGAGTTCGAGGACAACCCGTTCCTCGGCACGTTCTACGCGGACCGCGACCGCTGGGCGTTCCAGACGCAGCTGTCGTTCCTCGCGTCCCGCTTCAAGCAGCAGCGCGCGCTCCTCAACCGCGACCTCTTCGGCGCGACGGTTGCGGACTACACGTTCGACAAGGACCGCATCTTCGCCCACGTCACGCTCACGGGCGACGAACTGCAGCTCTACGAGACGCTCTACAACATCATGGAGCCCTCGGCAGCGACGCCCGACCTCGTCGTCTACCTCCGGTCGTCGGTCGAGCGCCTGCTGAAGAACATCGCGCTCCGCGGCCGCTCCTACGAGGCCGGCATGGACCCGGCCTACCTCACCGAGCTCACCGCCGCCTACGACCGCTACTTCTTCCACTATCGCAAGGGCCCCCTCCTCGTCGTCGACACGACGGCGATGGACTTCGTGCGCAACGAGGCGGACTTCGAGGCCATCGTGTCGCAGATCCGGCGCGTCCGCGGCGGCACGACGTACGTCAACACGGCTGCGTCCGTGTAACGCGACGGGCGACGGGCGACGGGCGACGGGCGACGGGCGACGGGGCATAATTAACCGTGCCCTCGCCCGACGTCAACCGCCCTCCGCTCCCATTGTCATCCTGCGCCGAAGGCCGGCGCAGCCCACTTGTTTCAGGATCTGCGTTTCATTAGCGACGAACAAAGGCGAAACACAGATTATGAAACAATTTCATGGTGACATATTTTAACTATCGTGGCGAGCCAAACGGAAATATTCCAGCCGGTCCCCTTCAACCCTTCAATCCCTCGATCCACAGTGCGGCGACGGTCTCGGACCAGTACTCGCCGCCGCGTGAGACGAAGCCGACGTGGCCGCCGTGGCGAGGGGTGAGGACGTGCAGCGTGCCCGACGTCGGCGGAAAGCAGGACGGCGCGAGGAACGGGTCGTCGAGCGCATTGACGAGCAGCGTCGGGACGGCGAGGCGGGGCAGGACGGGCAGCGCGGACGCCCGCGCCCAGTAGTCCTCGGCGCTCGCGAAGCCGTGGAGCGGGGCCGTAAAGTGGCCGTCGAACTCCCGGAACGTCCGCATCTGGCGCAGGCCGTCGACGGAGGGCGCGTCCGGGAATGCCGCTGCCTTCTGCTCGGCTTTGGCGACGAGCGAGCGGAGGAAGTAGCGCATGTACGGTCGCCGCGTCAGCCCCTCCATGACGGTGGAGGACGCCGCGAGATCGACCGGGACCGAGATGCCGACGACGGCGACGATGCGCGGGTCGACGTCCGACCCGGCGTCCGCGGCGTACTTCAGCGTGAGGTTGCCGCCGAGCGAGAAGCCGACGAGCGCGATGAGATCGGGCTCGCCCCCGGCCCCACCTGCGACGACGTGCGCGACGACGGCCGCGAGGTCCTCGGTCGCGCCGCTGTGGTAGGCGCGGACGAGGCGGTTCGGTTCGCCACCGCAGCCCCTCAGATTCCACGCGGCCACGGCCCAGCCGCGCCGCGTGAGTGCCCGCGCCATGCCCCGCACGTAGGTCCGCGACGACGACCCTTCGAGCCCGTGCGCGATGATCACGACACGTCGTGGTCCGCCCGGCCGGACCGGCTCCGCGTGGTCGACGTCGAGGACGTCGCCGTCGGGCAGGTCGATGACCGTTCGCCGGTAGACGACGCCGTCGACCTGGCGGACCTTGGAGGCCCAGACGGTCTGGACGGTCGCCGAGGCGAAGCCGGTCGGTGTGCGGTACGGCGGCAGGCGGGCCGCGAGCGCCGCTGCGCGTGCCTCAGCCGAAGAGGGCATCTTGCAGGCGGCGGAGCGCTTCCTCGTCGCGCTCGGGCCCAGCCGGCAGGCCCGTCGCCTCGACACGCGCGTGGCGTCCGGTCGGCGCCGGCGTCAGCGCGATCGACGCGGCGACGGGCTCGACAGCAGGCGTTTCAGCGACGGCCTCGGCCTCGGCGGCACGGGCCCGGTCGGCGGCGAGCTCGGCCGTGAGCTGCTCCCCGAACGGCTCCTGGGCGCGGGCGAACATGACGTGCGGCTCCTCGACCGGCGCGCCGGCCGCGCTGCGTTCGCGGAACAGCCGCAGGCAGCCGTTCCAGAGCGCGCGGCGCAGGCCCCACTTGTCGACCGAGTACGACGACGCGCGGCGCGTCCCGCCGGCGTCGATCCAGTTCAGCTGGACGTAGAGGCGCACGCGCTCGCCATCCTCCTTCTCGCGGACCGACAGGCCGACGACGCCCGTGTTGGACCATGCCTTGCGCGGCACGGCGTCGGCGGGCGGCAGGCTCGCCAGGAGGCGGTCCCGGTAGTCCAGTGCGGCGTCGAGCGCGGCGTCTGCCGAGCCGTGGCGGGCGTCGGCGAAGAACTTGGTCTCGCGCGTGCCGCCGCGCCGGGCGCGGACCTGCCAGCCGTGCGTCGGGTGGCGGCTCGGGTAGCGCTCGGACGGCGCGATGTCGATGCGCGTGACGTGGTGCCGGTCGCGCACGTCGGCGGGCGCGTCGGCGACGTCCGGTGTGCCGGAGGCATGGCCGTCCCCGGAACCGTCGGTGGAAGAGTCGGAGGCGGCGGACCGCAGAGTCGCAAGGGACATCGAGTGGGGAGAGCGAGGGCGGGTCTGCGGCCGGGCCGTCAGGCGGTGAGCGTCAGGCGTTGGGCGTGACGGCCTCGACGCGTGTGATCTCGGGCACCGCGCGCTTGATGGCCTGCTCGATGCCCGCGCGGAGCGTCATCATGGACATCGGGCACGTCCCGCAGGCGCCGAGCAGTTCGAGCTCGACCACCATCGCGTCGGTGACGGTGCGGAGGCGGACGCTGCCGCCGTCGGCCATGAGGTACGGGCGGATCGAGTCCAGCGTCTCCTCGATGCGCTGGAGCAGGGCGGGGTCGGTCGGGGTCAAGACGTCGGTGGCCATGGGTCGCCGGGCTAGTGGCCAGAAGGTACGGCCCACCTATGGTGCTCCGTGTGTGCCGTTCGTGAGGCTGGCGGTTCCGGCGTCGGGCTCGGCACGCATCCGCGGGCGCCCGGTTGGAGCGCCCGTGCCGCGGATGCCGCCCCCGTCAGGCCAGCGTGTGGAAGACGGCCTGGACGTCGTCGTCACCCTCGAGGCGCTCGATGAGCTTGAGCGCCTCTTCGGCCGCCTCCTCGTCGAGTTCGGTCTCGGCGAGGGCCACCCACTCGGCGCCGGACGACAGCGGCTCGATGCCGCGGGCCTCGAGCGCGCTCTGGAGGTTGCCGAAATCGGTGAACGCGCAGCGCAGCACCACGATCGGGTCGCCGTCGTCGGTCGCGGACGTCCCCATCTCCTCGAGTCCGGCGTCGATGAGCTCGAGTTCGAGCTCGTCCGGGTCCGGCACGGCCGCCGCCGTCAGCGTGAACACGCCGAGGTGCTGGAAGAGGTACGTCACCGAGCCGTCCGTGCCGAGCGCGCCGCCGCCGCGGTTGAAGTGCGTCCGCAGGTTGGCGACGGTGCGGACCGGGTTGTCGGTCGCGGTCTCGATGATGAGCGCGATGCCGTGCGGACCGTAGCCCTCGTAGCGGATCTCCTCGTAGTCGGTCGCGTCGCGCCCGACGGCGCGCTTGATCGCCGAGTCGATCTTCTCCTTCGGCATGTTGACGGCGCGGCCGTTCTGGATCGCGCGCCGCAGCATCGGGTTGCCGTCGGGGTCGGGGCCGCCGGCCCGCACGGCGATCGTGACGTCCTTGCCGATGCGGGCGAACTGCTTCGCCATCCGGTCGAATCGCGCAAACATGGTGTGCTTGCGCTTCTCAAACATGCGTCCCATACGGAGTCTCTTCGGGGCTGGTCTGTCGGACAAGATCGCACGCCGGTCCGGACGGCGCGCGGGTTTCGACGCGAGGCGCCACAGGCCCGAACGCACGGCGGGCGCGGAGCCGAAGCCCCGCGCCCGCCGCAGTCCGTCAGGAGAACCGATCAGCGCGCGACGACGAGGCGGCGCGTGGCCGAGAACGTTTCGCCCGCGATGCGGACGACGTAGACGCCCGGCGCGAGCTGCGCCGTGTCGACGGCGAGGTCCTGCGACTGGCCCGCCGAGAGCGCGCCCTCGAAGACCGTCGAGACCGTCCGGCCGAGCGCGTCGACGACCGTCACTGAGACGGTCTGCGCGGCGTCGACGCGGAGCGCGACGCGGGCCGAGGCGGCGGCCGGGTTCGGGAAGACCTGGCCGAGCGAGAAGCCGGCCGGGGCCTGCTCGGCGGCCGTCGAACGGCCGAACGTGACGACGAAGCGCTCCGTCCAGTCCGTCGCGTCGGACGTGAACGTGAAGCCCTCCGCAAGGCTGCCCTGCTCGCCCGTGACGAGGTCGCGGACGGTGGCGTCGCCGGGGAGGCCCGTCGCGTCGGCCGTCAGCGTGAACGTTCCGGCGTGCGTCGTCGTGAAGGCGAGCGTGACGTCGGCGAGCGTCGGCAGCGAGAGCACGGCCTGGCGGCGCGCCGTGCCGAAGAGGTCACCGACCGGCGCGACGAGCGCGTGGACCGGCGTCGGCGGCGTGAGCTTCGAGGCGTCGCCGGCGTCCCAGCCCGCCGAGGCGGCAGCGTCGACGCGGACGATGGCCGCGGCGTCGTGCGTCGTACCAGCGTCCGTCGTGCCCGCGAGCGTGAGCGACAGCTCGGTCGTCGCGGAACGCGAGACGAGCGTCGCCGGGCCATCGGTGCGGCTCGCGGCGAGGTACGTGAACGTCGTCGGGAGGCCAGCCTGCGCCGCCGGGGACTGCTGGACCTCCGCGAAGAAGCCCTGCCACATCGCGAGGTTCGTCGTCGGGGAGACGGTGATCGGGACGAAGCCCGTCGCCGAGTCGTACGCCTGCAGGGTCGTGGCGAACGTGCCGCTGCCCGTGTACGTGATGCCTGTCGAGGCGAGCGGCTGCGCGAACGGGTTCGAGAGCAGGTAGAAACCGTCCGTGTTGAAGCCGAAGCCGACCGTGACGTCGGTCGTGTTCACGGGGCCCGAGGCGAAGAGCGGGCGCTCGGGGAGCGTGTAGCTCCGGCTCGTGCCGCCGCCGGCGGCGGTCGTCGAGGGCGTGAGGTTCAGGTCGAAGAGGTACCACAGGAAGCCGTAGCCCGGCGTGACCGGGGTGGCGACGTTCGTGGCGGGGTAGTAACCCGTCGTGCCCGTGCCGCTGTACCCGAGGTAGAGGTTCGGGCTCGGGAAGGTCGGGTACTGGCCTGTGACGGCCTGCACGAGGTTGATGTCGGCGAGCGTACTGACGGTGACGTCCCGGACGGGTGCACCGAGGAGGCGGTAGCCCGCGCCGTCATCGACGGTCTGCGTGGCGAGGACGGCCTCGTTCCACGACGTGCCGACGCGGACACCGTCGATCGTCATCGACGGAGCGGCGCTCGCCGAGCCCTGCCGCAGGAAGAATCCACCGGCAGACGAAAGGTCCACGTCAGTCACAGGATCGGAAAGAGTCGGCGTCGCCGGCTCAGTCGCGATCGGGTCTCCAGCTGCGAGGACGTTCAGCACCACCATGTCATTATTCGCGCCATCGACGAACGTGTACGTTACCACGAGCAAGTATGTCGTGTTGACCGCATACTCGCCGGCCGCGTAGACCGGCGAGCGGCCCGTGGTCCCACCCGTGCTCGTCTTGGACAGGCCGAACTGGATGCCGCCTGCCGAAGAGCGCACGTACACGCGGCCCGCGAAGGACGTGCTAGCAGCCGACGTCGAGAGGCCCGCGACGTAATCCCCACTCGTCTGCGCAGAGGCGACGTTGACGAGGAACGCAGCGTACACCTTCCCGCTCGAAGGGGACGTTACGAAGCCACGACCGACGTCCTGCCCGCTCGTCGCGAGGGTGACGGCGTTGCCGGACGCCCCCGGGTAGTTGGGGCGCGTGAGGTTGGAAGCGGAGATCGTGACGGGCGTTGTGGCCGACGTGCCGATCTGCGACCAGCCGTTGGCCGTGAGCGCCGTGCCGGCGACGTAGTTGAAGTTATCGAGCAGGAGCGACTGCGCGTGGCTCGCGGCCGGCAGCAAGAGCAGCGCGAGCAGGAGCGCGGAGAAACGAGTGGTCATAGGGAGGCGGGAGAGATGAGGTCGGAGCAAGGATAGGGGAAACGGCGGCAGCGGTCGGGCTCCGGGGCGGAGGTCACGGATTCTTGTCCGTGTGCCGTCGGCATAAACACGCGAAGGGCGCAACCGGTCCGGTTGCGCCCTTCGACGTCGAACGCCAAGCAGATCAGTCCGCGCGGCGGGCGCGGAGCTTCTTGGCCGCGTAGCCGGCGCCGGCGACGGCGAGCAGCGTCAGGCCGCCATCAACGGGGACGGGCGGCGGCGGCGGCGGCGGCGGCGGCGGGCCAGGGCCGAAGTTGGCCGGAGCGTCGGGAGCAGCGGGGCCCGTCGGCGAGGCCCACGACGGGGTCGAGCCGGGGCCTGCAGCAAATGCGGCCGGCGCGGCCAGCAGGAGCGCGAGAGCGGCGAGGGAACGAAGAGTCATCGGGGCGTCGGAAGGAGGCGAGGTCGGGAGGCGCACAGCCGGATGATACGACGGAGAGTCCATCGTGCAACCCGGTATGCAACAGATGTGTCGGGGGAGAACGTTCTGCCTGACGTCTGCGCCGGCTACAACAGCCGGCGCAGACACGGGTGGATCACCGAGAGACTGTGATTCGCCGGCTTGCAGCGAAGGTATCGCCGCTCACGCGGAGCAGGTAAACGCCCGGCGCGAGGCCCTGCACGTTTACCGTGAGGTCGCGCGGAGCGTCGACCGTCGCGTCGAGGACGAGGGCGACCCGGCGGCCGAGGGCGTCGAAGAGCTCGGCGCGGACGCGCTGCGGCCCGTCTACGCTCAGCGCGAGGCGCGTCTCGCCGGAGGCCGGGTTCGGAGCAGGCGCCCCGAGGGCGGCGACGGCCGGGGCCGCCTCGCCAGCTGTCGAGCGGGGCGCGACGCGGACGGTGAAGCGGCTCGTCCAGTCGCCCGCAGCGGCGTCGACGTCGAAGTGGTCTGTCGTGCGGAGGTCGACGGTCTCGCCGGTGTCGCCGTCGTGCAGCGACACGGCCCACTCAGACGGGAGGCCGTCGAGCGTGGGCCACGAGAGGCGGTAGGTCCCCGCGACGGGAGCCGAGAGCGCGAGGCGTGCCTCGACGGGCGCGGCAAGGCTGTAGGCGCGGCTCTCCTGGCCGCGGTAGATCGCCTCCCCCTCCAGACCGACGGCGGCGAAGCCGATGCGGGCGCCGGCCGTGCCGATGGCCGGCGGGAGGCCGCCGTCGAAGCGGTCCGTCCCCTCCCCTGCGCCCTCGACGAACGCGAGGCGTGCGGCATGCCACTCGGCCTCGAGGCCGGCCGGCGTCACGCGGTCCAGGTTGAAGGCGAGCACGCGCTGCACGGCCGTCCGAGCGACGAGCGGCTCGTTGCCCTGTACGCGGCTCGCCTGCGCAAACACGAATGCGAGGCCGCCGCGCGAGGCCGGGGTGCCGCCCGTGAGCGGCGGTAGGACCGTCTCGGTCCAGAAACCCTGCATCGGCGCGACCGTCCGGTCGGCCACAGCTAGCGCGTTCCGGTCCACCGTGACGTAGCCACCGGCCGTGCCCATGTCCGGGTCCCACATGTAGAGAAGCGGCCCGATATCTACGCCGCTAGGGGTGAGCAGGCCCTGCGTGTCGAAGTCCAGCGAGAACGGATTGCCCGTCATCGTGAAGCCGGTGAAGGTCTCGTTGATGAACGTGATGACGTCGTCCTGCGGCTCGACGCCGCCGGCGACGAGCGTGTAGGGGCGCGCGCGGAAGCTCGCCGGGACGCCGGCGGTGAAGTCGGCGGCGTCGTAGTGGTACCAGAACTGGCCGCGGCCGGACTCGAGCGGGTTCGTGAGGCCGGACGCGCGGACGTAGCCGTCGCCCCCGCCGGAGCCGGTCCGCAGCAGGACGTTGGCCGTGCCGTTCGGGAAGGCGGTGCCGGGGCCCTGGACGTGGTTCTGCGCGGCGTAGCTGCCGACGGTCCCGCCGGCGACGGGCCACGCGAGCTGCCGCCAGCCCTTGCGCCCGGCGATGGGCTGCCAGACGTACGAGAGCGGATCTGGCGCAGCGGTCTCGAAGTTGACGTCGACGTCGCCGACGTTGCCCGTCTGAGACGCGGCGGCGGGCGTGAGGAAGCTGTTCGAGAGGAAGCCCGAGTCGCCCGTGACGAGGGCGAAGAACTGCATCGACTGGCGGTCCGAGGCGATCGGGGTCGCGGCCGAGGCGGTCGCGCCGAGCGGGATCTGAAGCTCGAAGCCGCTCGTCGTGTTGGCCGGGTCGCTGGTGACGGCTGCGGCGATGGCGGCCGAGCCGTTGGCCGAGCCGACCGGTCCGTGCTCGCGCCGGCCGTGCGCGTGCCGCCGAGCTCGACGATGTTGACGTAGTAGTCGCTCCGCGTGCCGTCGGTGCCGATGGCGATGGCGAAGTCCGGCGTGAAGCCGGTGTCGAACCGGTGGCCCGCGCGGAAGTTGGCGACGCCGCCGGGGCCGGCCGCGGCGAAGTTGCCCGTCGTGTAACCGCCCGCGCGGCTGTCGACGAACACGACGAGGCGGTTGTTGTTGTCGATGTTGCCGCCGATGCCGAGCGACAGCACGCCGCCCTGGACGTTGGCGTAGAGGGCGGTGAGCTGGTTCCCGCCGGAGAAGCTCGGCGCGGGGCCGCCGGCGTTCGTGCCGAGCCGGGTGTACGGCGCGTCGGTGAGCGTCCCGTCGACGGCGACGGTGCCGACGGGCGGCGACGTCGGCGGAGGCAAAGGCTGGGCGGCCGCCGCGAGCGGCAGGCCGAACAGGGCGGCGGCGAGCGCCGCGCGAGGCGTAGAGAGGGCCATCGGGGAGAGGCTGGAAGGAGCCGCGCCCGACCGGAGTGGGCAGGCGCGGGAAACTGAGATCAAGACTTAAAGATGTCTGCCACAACGTGGGCAGATGGAGACGCTGCGAGGACGAGAGCGAAGAGAATCAGCCGGTGCATCTGCGCCCAGAGCGAAATGGGTCCCGATGAAGGCCCGCGTTGTGGAAGGGCTTACATCGGCCAAGAAACGACAGCCGGGCCCAACTCGCAATCGGACCCGCCATGAAACTGCTTTCACTCACAGGGCCGCCGCCCGGTCCGCCTCGACGCGCTCGCGCAGCGCGGCGAACGTGTCGCCGCCGTAGCGCTCGAGCAGCGCCTCGGCGAGCACCCACGCCACGACGGCCTCGGCCACCGTGGACGCCGCCGGGACGCTCGTGACGTCCGAGCGCTCGTAGCGCGAGACGGCCGCCTCGCCCGTCGCGAGGTCGACGGTGCCGAGTGGGCGGATGAGCGTCGGGATCGGCTTCATCGTGCCGCGGACGACGATCGGCATGCCGTTCGAGATGCCGCCCTCGACGCCGCCGGCGTGGTTGGACAGGCGCGAGAGGTGTCCGTCGATGCGCGCGATCGGGTCCTGCACCTGCGAGCCCGGCCGCAGGCCGCCGTCCGTGCCGTCGCCGACCTCGACCGCCTTCTGGGCCTGGATGGAGAGGATGGCACCGGCGAGGCGGCCGTCGAGGCGGCGGTCCCCCTGCGTGTACGAGCCCAGCCCGACCGGCACGCCCGTCGCGACGACCTCGTAGACGCCGCCGAGCGTGTCGCCCGCTTTCTTGGTCTCGCCGACGTGCGCGACGGCCGCCTCGGACAACGCGGCGTCCAGCATGCGCACCGGCGAGGCGTCGGCGGCGGCGCTGAGCGCGTGCGCGCCGCGCGCCAGCAGCGCGTCGCGGGCCGCGGCGGCCTCGGAGGCGTGGCCGACGCCGACAGACCCGACGCGCAGGACGTGGCTGCCGACCTCGATCCCGAGCGCGGCGAGCATCTGCCGCGCGACCGAGCAGCACGCGACCCGCATCGCGGTCTCCCGGGCGGACGACCGCTCGATGACGGGCCGGATGTCGGGGCCGTGCGGCGGGCGGTCGAAGCCGTACTTCTGCGCCCCGGCGAGGTCCGCGTGGCCCGGGCGCGGCAGCGTCACCCGGTCGATGCCCTCGCCCGAGCCGGTCACGGCCATGGTCTCGGGCCAGCCCGCGCGGTCCTTCTCGTACGCTGCGTTCGGAATGAGGAGCGCGACCGGCGAGCCCATCGTGTGCCCGAACCGGACGCCGCCGAGGATCTGGACGACGTCGGTCTCGAAGACGGCGCGGCCGCCGCGGCCGGCGCCTTTCCAGCGGCGCGCGAGGTGACGGTCGATGTGCTCGGGCAGCAGCGGCAGGCCGGCCGGCATGCCCTCGACGATGCCGACGAGCGCGGGGCCGTGCGACTCGCCGGCGGTGAGGTAGCGGATCATCTGAGACGTGCGCGAGCGGTTTCGCGAAAGGTAGAGACGCGCCGTGGCGCGTCTCCGCGGCGCAGAACCGTGCCTCGGTACCGGGCCGCGCTCCGTGATCGGGCAGCACCTGCCCCTGGACCCGGAACCGCACGGCACCGGCTCGCCTTCCACCGCCTCCCCTTCTCCCCTACCCCCGATGGATTACAAGGCCTCCCCCGACATGCAGATCGATGCCGACAAGGCGTACCGCGCCACGATCACGACGCCGCGCGGCACGATCGCGATCGACTTGAACGCGAAGCACGCGCCGAAGACGGTCAACAACTTCGTCACGCTCGCCCGCGACGGCTTCTACGACGGCCTGGTGTTCCACCGCGTCATCCCGAACTTCATGGTCCAGGGCGGCGACCCGACCGGGACAGGCATGGGCGGCCCGGGCTACCAGTTCGAGGACGAGACCAAGGGCAACCCGATGACGCACGAGCGCGGCGTGATCTCGATGGCCAACTCGGGCCCGAACACCAACGGCTCGCAGTTCTTCATCACGCACGGCCCGCAGCCGCACCTCAACGGCCGCCACACCGTCTTCGGGACGGTCGTCGAGGGCCAGGACGTCGTGGACGCCATCAAGCAGGGCGACACGATGGACTCGGTGACGATCTCGGAGATGTAACCGCATCTCGCGTGCGCACGTCGACCGGCGGACTGCTCCCGGGCGGCCCGCCGGTTTCGTTTACTCGTCCGTCCACGTCGGCGAGCGGCGGATCTGGTCGAACGGCAGGGCGACGGCCGAGATGATGTTCGAGAGGTGCGAGCCTGTTCGCCCGATCATTCGCCCGCCGACGGCGAGGACGACGGCGAGGTTGGGCGTGAGGTCCTCGGCCTGCGCGAGGCGCTGGAGGTACGCAGCCGTGAGCGCCTTGGTGCGGTCGTTCTCCTCCATCACCGCCCGCGCCGCCTCGGTGTCCGATGTCAGGAACGCGGCGCGGACGCGCGGGAACGTCGCCTGGACGCGGTCGCGGATCGGGCGCAGCGCCTCGACGTGCGGGCCCATGCGCGGGTGCACGGCGAGGTCGGCCGTCTTGGCGAGGCTCTTGGCGAGGTCGCCGCAGCGCTCGGCGTCCTGCACGATCGAGACGAGGACGAGCGAGAGCGCCATCTGGTCGCGCGGGTCCGTCGAGACGTGCTCGGCGACGGCGCGGCGGATCTGGCGCTCGCGCGCGTTGATGCTTTCGTCGAGGATGGAGAGGTCGACCTCGAGCGCCTCGTTGTCGAGCAGCACGGCTGTCGCCGCGGCGAACATGCCCGAGGCTGTGTCGAGCATCTCCGCGAGCCCGCGCAGGCTCTGCGTGATCAGCGGCGGCTTGGCCCCGGTGAGGAAGTTGAAGAGTTGCATCAGGAATGGTACGGGGTGCGGGGTACAGGGTACGGCGTGCGAGGTGCGGGATGAACCTGACTCGGTCAGCACGCACCTCGTACCAGGCACCCTGTACCGGCATCAGAACACGGCGGAGAGTTGGACCCGCACCGTCTGCACGACGGGCGCGTTGGCGGGCGCGCGGGCATCGTAGACGACGGTGCCGCGGAGGCGTTCGGTGAGGCCGATCTGGGCCGTGAGGCCCCACAGCGCCGAGACGCCCGGGCCGCGGCCTTCGGTGAGTTCGAACAGCGCGAGCCCCGTCCCGCCCGCGCCGCGCAGCCGGACGCTCGACGCCTCGGCGCGGGCCGCGACCGACAGGCGGCCAGCGACGGCGAGCGACACCTGAACGGGCACGCGGACGACGAACGCGCCGACGGGCTGGTCGGCCGGCGCGAGGACGTCCGTGCGGGCGGCGACGACGGCGCCGGCCGAGGCCGAGAGCGTGCCGCTGGGCGTCCACGTGAGGCGCGGCTCGGCGGCGAGCCCGCGGAGGTCGTAGCGGCGGGTCGCGAACGTCTCCGAGAGCGTCCGCCGGCGCTCGGCCGTCGTCTCGATGCGCGCGGCGACGCGCGGCAGGACCGGACCGAACGCCTCGGCCCGGAGCGACTGCACCAGGCGCGTCTCGAAGCCCGCCGCGAGCGCCGTCGTCGTCGTGAGGTGGTCGAGCGCGATGCGCCCGCCCGAGGCGACGCGGTCGGGGAAGAAGGTGATCTCCTGCTCGACGCGGAAGCGGCCCGAGAGCGTCCCCGTGCTGTCCGGCCCGGAGCCGACGCGCTGCTGGAGCACGCCCGGCGACAGCAGGAGCACGCGGAGCACGTCCGTCTCGCGCGTCTGCTCGCGGACGTCCACGACGGTCCGGAACGCGACGTTGCGGAGCACGGCGGGGAGCACGCCCGTACTCCTGCCGACGAGCCGCGACGGCGTGATCCCGAGCCGCAGCGTCCCGCCGACGCCGACGGTCGGGAAGAGCGTCTCGCCGGGGAGGAAGGCGCGGACGTACGTGCCCTCGAGCGGCGTCGTCTCGGGGAAGAACTCGTCGACCTGCGCGACGCCGTCGGGCTCGCCCGCGCGCGGCTCGCCGCCGCCGTCGCGCCAGACGAACTGCCCGAGGTCCGGCCCGACGAGGACGTACGTCTCCTGCAGGATCGGCGTCCGCTCGGTGAGCGCCTCGTACGTCGTCTGCACGTCGATCGCGCGGCGGAATGGGGCGATGCGGCCGGCGAGGCGAAGGGCAACGGACTCGGCGTCTTCGCGCCCGAACGCGCGGAAGGCGTCGGCGACGCGCTTGCGGCGCACGGCGACGCGGGCGTCGCCGGAGAGGCTGCCGCGGCTGCGCAGCGCCGCCGTCGCCTCGGCGGTGATCGCGCGGGACGACGGGACGAGGGCGCCGATGGAGCCGGGCGGTCCGAGCGGCTCGCGCTCCGTTCGCAGCTCGACGCTCGCGGCCGCGGTCACGCCCCCACGCGACAGTCCGACGCCGGGACGAATTGCCAGGAACGCGTAGCTGCCCGCGAGCGCCGTCCCGACCGGAAAAGCCGTCGTCCCGCCCGGCCCCGGGTCTGGACCGAGGCCGGCCGTCCGGCTCTGCTCGCGCCGCTCACGCTCGACGCCGAGCGTCGGCGTAACCGCGCCGAACGAGCGGCCGGCGAGGGCGCGGCCACGGACGAACGTGCCCGCGCCGAGCGTGTCCGCGAGCGGACCCGAGCCGCCCGTCCGCGCGGCGTCGATGCGGGCGTCGAGCCACGGGAGGCCGCCGGGCGCGAGGCCGCCGACCGTGCCGAACGAGAGGCCGGCGCCGAGCCGGTCCGAGCGGAAGCCGGCGATCGTGAGCCGCCCGCCATCGACGCGGGCCGTCGCACGGCCGGGCGCGGTGAAGGCGGCGGTCGCCTCGGTGACGTCTTCCCCGAGCGAGTCGAGGACGGAGCCGAAGGGCGAGCCGGTGCGGGCGAGGTTCCAGCGGCGGTTGAACTCGACGTCGCGGACGCGGTCCAGCGTCCGGAAGGCGTCGCCACGTGCGCGGCGGACGATCTCGGCCGAGGCCTCGCCGGGGCCAACGCGGCGCGGCAGCAGGCGGAGGCCCGTCTCGCTCGCCAGTCCGGTGCGAGCCGCGCCTTGAGACAGCGTGTTGACGTCGTCCGTGGACTGCGCGAGCTCGCCGAACAGCTGGAGGCCGCGGACGGGCTCGGCCGTGCCGGAGACGTCGAGGATGCCGCGGCGCGACGGGCGCGGCAGGCGGCGGAAGGCGATGGCGTCGCCCTGGCCGGGCCCGACGAACTCGTAGACGATGCCGTTGCGCGCCTGCCCGGCGCGGCGGTAGTCGCCCTGCCCGGTCGCGACGCGCGAGAAGCGGACGCGGAAGACGTCGCGCCCGGCCGCAGCATCGGCGGCGGTCGCGGGGACGAAGATCGAGACGGTTCGGCCAGCCACGAGCGTATCGCGGCGGACGTAGAGCACGAACGGGCTCTCGGGGTCGAACGGGACGCGCGTCTCGGCGGGCACGAGGACGTCGTCGGGCCCGGCGGCGGCGATGGCGGCGACCTCGGCGGGCGTGAGGCCGAGGTCGGTCGCGAAGCCTGCAGCGTCGCCCTCGCTCAGGCGGCGCGCGCCGAGGCTGAGGCGTGGACGTCCAGCCGCATCGGGCAGGAAGCCGACCGTCGCGCCGGCGACCGTAAGCGTGCGCGAGAAGCCGCCGGTCGTGTACTCGAAGTCGACCGTGATGCGGCGCTCGGCCGTGATGAGGCGCGCGGGCGTGAACGTGACCTCGCCGGTCGCGTAGTCGATCGTGTAGTCCGCAGACTCGCCACGCGTGAGGCGCTCACCGTCCAGCGTGACGCGCTCGGAGCCGGGCACGACGACG
>JBBSUZ010000037.1:0-15166 GCA_038233965.1 Rhodothermales bacterium
GCGCGGGCACAGCAAGCTGTGCCCCTACGTCCAGAATGTGTCGGGGTGGGTCCAGCGCATCGGATTGTTGGCGATGTACAGACGGATCGCCTGTGCCTCGCGGTCCGACCTCACGATTCGGTCGTGGTACCCGCGTTGCCAGAGGACCGCATGGGAACGTCCATCATGCGCCGCGCCTCGCGCGTGACGCCGGATTTGTACCCGCGGATGATTGCGGGCACCGTGCCTGGCACAACAGCGCCAAACCCGCGGTCGACTGTAGGGGCACAGCAAGCTGTACCCGCTGCCGCGCCCAGACCCGCCGCGCCCAGACCCGCCACCGTGCCCGCACCGGCAACCACCCCGAATAGGACATGCACGTGATCCGGCATCACGACGAACGCATCCTCGACCACGTCGGCACGGCCGAGCACGTCGGCGCGCCACATCTCCACCGCGAGGCGTCCGATTGCAGACAGCACGACATGGCCCGCCTCGACGCGCCCGAACAGAGGCACCCGCCCCGCCGTGCAGACAGTGACGAAGAACAGACCGCCACCTTAGGCGCACGATGGGAGACGGACGGAGCGGCGGACGGGACGAGCCATGCAGAACAAGACGCGGCCGAACGCCAGACGTAACCGCCTGCAACAGCCCCGCCGCGCGGGCGTTCACCCGAGGCAACCACACCGTACCGGATTGAACGAGACGAACGCTGGCCGCCGCGAGGTCGCCCTGATCATCGGCGTCCACACGCCCGACAACCCCGAAGACGACTTCCGCGAGTCCCTCGACGAGCTCGAGCTCCTCGCCGACACGGCCGGTGCTGACGTCGTCGCGCGCGTGACGCAGAACCTGCCCCGCATCCAGTCCTCGACGTACGTCGGCTCGGGCAAGGTCAAGGAGATCGCGGACGCCGTCGAGAAGCACGGCGTGGACCTGCTCGTCGTCAACGACGACCTCACGACGGTCCAGACGCGCAACCTCAACAAGATGCTCGAGGTCGAGAAGATCAACCTCAAGATCGTCGACCGATCTGGCCTCATCCTGGACATCTTCGCCCGCCGTGCGCGGTCGTCGCAGGCGCGTGCACAGGTCGAGCTCGCGCAGCTCGAGTACCTCAAGAGCCGCCTCACGCGTGCGTGGACGCACCTCGAGCGCCAAAAGGGCGGTATCGGCATGCGCGGACCGGGCGAGACGCAGATCGAGACCGACCGCCGCATGATCGGCAAGCGGATCTCGGTGCTGAAGGAGCATCTCCAGAAGGTGGACCAGCAGCGGATGACGCAGCGCAAGTCGCGCACGGACCAGACGCGCGTCGCGCTCGTCGGCTACACCAACGCCGGCAAGTCGACGCTGATGAACGCGCTCGCGGACGCCGGCGTCCTCGCCGAGGACCGCCTCTTCGCTACGCTCGACGCGACGACGCGCCAGATCGCGCTCGCACCCAACAAGCCCGTCCTGCTCGCGGACACGGTCGGCTTCATCCGGAAGCTGCCCCACGCGCTCGTCGAGAGCTTCAAGTCCACGCTCGACGAGGTCCGCGAGGCGGACGTCCTGCTGCACGTCGTCGACGTGACGCACCGGGCGTTCGAGGACCACGTCGCGGTCGTCCGCGAGACGCTCGCCGAGCTCGGCGCGGCCGACAAGCCGACGCTGATGGTCTACAACAAGGTCGACGCGCTCGAGGACACGGGCCTCATCGACGCGCTCACCGACGCGGACGAGGCGGCCGGGCAGCCCGCCGTCTTCATCTCCGCACAGCGCGGCATCGGGCTGGACCGGCTCCGCGAGACGACCCTCCAGCTCGTCGAGGCGGACTACTCGGACCACACCGCGCTCCTCCCGATGGCCGAGGCCAAATCGCGGGCGTACCTGCACTCGGTCGCCGAGATCCTCGACGAGGACGCCGGCATGGCCACGGACGCCTTCGACGCCGACGCCGCGCCCGTCCCGGTCTTCCGGATCCGCTACCGCGCCTCGGCCAAGAACGCGCCCGACCTCGAGCGTATGCTCGGCCGCTTCGACCCGCTGCGCTGGATGGAGGCCGAGCCCGTCGAGGACGACGCGGACGCGGATTGAGCCGAGTGCGCTGGACGTGATCTCCCGAACGGCCGCGCGGGCGGCCGAACGGTCGAAATGTGCATCCGGGTGGTGAACCGCGGAACGGCGTTTGCCCGTTTCCCATTCGACGCCGCCGCTAGCTTGCGCCCCTTCCCCGGCCGTCCCCCCGAGCCATGACGATTGCCACGCTCCTCGCCCCGATCGATCCGCTCTCGACGGCCGACACCGTCGCGGACGCGCTCGTTCAGATGGCCGACGACCACGTCTCGCACCTGCCCGTCGTCGCGCCGGATGGCACGCTCGACGCGCTCGTGAGCGACGTCGCGTTGCGGATGCACCCGGACCCCGAGACGCCGGTCGGTGCGCTCGTCGCCGGCCCGCCCGTCTCGGCGCTGCCCGAGACGCACGTCTTCGACGCTGCCCACCTCATGCGGACGCACGCGCTGTCCGTGCTGCCCGTTGCTGACATGGAGGGCCGATACGTCGGTCTGACCGTCCGGCAGGACGTCTTCGCGCAGCTCGCGCACATGCTCGCGACCGAGGAGCCCGGCGCCATCGTCGTGCTCGACGCGGACCGCCGCGACTTCTCGCTCGGGCAGGTCGCGCAGATCATCGAGCAGAACGGCGTCCGCGTGCTGTCCGTGTCGACGGAGGACGACCCCGGCGCAGGGCGCGTCCGCGTGACGCTGAAGCTCAACGTGAGCGACACGGCCCGCGTGCGGCACCTCATGGAGCACTACGACTACCGCGTCGTGGCCGTCTTCGACGAGCAGCAGGACGACCTTGAGGAGCGCGCCGCCGCCTTCTTCAAGTTCCTGGAGGTGTAAGCGCACGCGAGGATCGAAGCCGTAAGCGCACAGCATGCTGTGCCCGCCGTCCAGGATCGCGCGACGGTCTGGCGACTGACGGCACGAACACACCGGTCGCTCACCCCGACCCACCGCCATGCCCTCCCAGGCCTTCCACGCGCTCGCCCTCGTCGCCGCCGCCCGGACGGCCGCGCACGCCTCGCGCCACATCGCCGACCGCCGCGCCGGCCTCGACGCCTCGGACCAGCAGACCGACCGCACGGCGACCGCCCTCCTCGACGCTGCCGTCCAGAGCCTCGCCGTCTCGCTCGTGCGCCTGCGCGTACGCGGAGCCGCCGCAGAACCCGCGGACGCGACAGCCGCGCTCGTCCAGGCCTTCGAAGGCCGCCTCGTGCTCGACGACGTCGCCCGAGCCGCCCGGCTCGCGCATCAGGCACTCCTGAGCCTGTACCCGGCCGTCGACGCCGAAACCGTCGAACGCGCCCGCCGCCTCGCCCTCGACGCCGAGGCCTGCGCGACGTCGGACGCACCCGAGGCAGCCGGGATCGCGGCGGACCTCGCGGCGTGGCTGGACCGATTCGCGACAGCCGGCTGACGTCCATTCGGGCGGCTGTCGCGGGCACCGAAACGGGTCTCGCGGGCGTTCTATCCGGGTCACGAAATGCCCCTTTCGGCCGTATCTTTCACGGTTCGACAGTCCCCCGACCCCGACCTGATGCCCGACTCGACACAGCCCACCGACCCGACCCAGGCCCTCGCCCCGCTCGGCACCGACAGCCTGCCCGACACGCTTGGCGACGGCGCTCCGGCCGAGCCCGCAGTCCCGAACGGACGCGGCGACTACGGCGCCTCGAACATCCAGGTCCTCGAAGGGCTCGAGGCCGTCCGCAAGCGCCCCGCGATGTACATCGGCGACGTCGGCGTGCGCGGGCTGCACCACCTCGTCTACGAGGTCGTGGACAACTCGATCGACGAGGCGCTCGCCGGCCACTGCTCCAACATCGCCGTCACGATCCACGAGGACAACTCGGTCTCGGTCGTCGACGACGGCCGCGGCATCCCGGTCGAGATGCACGAAGGCGAGGGCAAGCCGGCCGTCGAGGTCGTCATGACCGTGCTCCACGCCGGCGGCAAGTTCGACAAGGACACCTACAAGGTCTCCGGCGGCCTCCACGGCGTCGGCGTGAGCTGCGTCAACGCGCTCTCGACGCGCCTCGCGGTCGAGGTGCGCCGCGACGGCGGCGTCTACGCGATGGCCTTCGCCTGCGGCGACACCATCGAGCCGCTCGAACGCCTCCGCGACATGGCCCCGGACGAGGTCCGCGGCACGACCGTCCGCTTCCATCCGGACGACTCGATCTTTACCGAGACCGTCTACCGCTTCGACACGCTCGCGTCTCGCATGCGCGAACTGGCGTACCTCAACAGCGGCATCACGATCACGCTCTCGGACGAGCGCGAGGAGGACTCCGAACTGCGGACCGAGACCTACCACTCCGAAGGCGGGCTCACCGAGTTCGTCGCCTACCTCGACGAGGCGCGCGAGTCGCTGTTCGACGGCGCGATCTCGCTGGAGGATGAGACGGGCGACGTACCGGTCGCGCTCGCGATGCGCTACAACACGGGCTACCAGGAGAACGTCCTCTCGTTCGTCAACAACATCAACACGCACGAGGGCGGGACGCACGTCTCGGGCTTCCGCCGCGCGCTCACGCGCACGCTGAAGGCCTACGCCGACGGCTCGGGCCTGCTCAAGAACGCCAAGGTCGAGCTCTCGGGCGAGGACTTCCGCGAGGGCCTCACGGCCGTCCTCTCGGTGAAGGTGCAGGAGCCGCAGTTCGAGGGCCAGACCAAGACCAAGCTCGGCAACGGCGACGTCGCGGGCGCGGTCGAGAGCCTCGTCGCCGCACGCTTGCAGGAGTGGCTGGACGACCACCCGAAGGAGGCCCGGACGGTCGTCAACAAGGTGATCCTCTCCGCTCAGGCGCGGACGGCCGCGCGGCGCGCCCGCGAGCTGGTCCAGCGCAAGTCCGCGTTCGGCGGCGGCGGCCTCCCGGGCAAGCTCGCCGACTGCGCGAGCAAGGACGCGTCGGAAAGTGAGCTCTACCTCGTCGAGGGCGACTCGGCCGGCGGCTCGGCGAAGCAGGCCCGCGACCGCCACTTCCAGGCGATCCTCCCGCTGCGTGGCAAGATCCTGAACGTCGAGAAGGCGCGGCTGGACCGAATCCTCGAGAACGAGGAGATCAAGAACATGGTGACCGCGCTCGGCGTCGGCCTCTCGGGCAACCCGGACGACTTCGACGCGAGCCGCCTCCGCTACCACAAGGTGGTCCTGATGACGGACGCCGACGTCGACGGCGCGCACATCCGGACGCTCCTGCTGACGTTCATCTACCGCCACCTGCGGCCGCTCCTCGAGTCGGGCTTCATCTACATCGCGCTCCCGCCGCTCTACCGCGCCAAGAAGGGCCCGCACGAGATCTACGCGTGGAACGACGAGCAGCTACAGGCCGCGATCCTCGAGGTCGGTAACGGCTCGAACCGCGGCGTCGGCGTGCAGCGCTACAAGGGCCTCGGCGAGATGAACCCCGAGCAACTCTGGTCCACGACGATGAACCCGGAGAACCGGATGCTCCAGCAGGTCACCATCGACGACGCGGCCACCGCCGACCGCACGTTCTCGACACTCATGGGGGACGCTGTGGAGCCGCGGCGCAAGTTCATCGAGCGCAACGCCAAGTACGCCACGATCGACACCTAGACCGATGGACGCGCCGACACTCGATCCACCTCGTCCCACGCGCCCGGCCTACGACGGCCCGGTGACGTGGGCAGACGTGTGCGCGGATCCGCTCCTCCAGGACCTTCCGTTCAAGATCGAACTCGACCGGTTCGGTCGCATTCTCATGAGCCCACCGTTTGCCGGACACGCGCGGCGTCAATACCGGATCGCGAGGCTGCTCGAGGACGCGCTCGGCGGCGTCCCGGCGACCGAGTGCCCCGTCGCTACGAGCGACGGAGTGAAAGTCCCCGACGCCGTGTGGATGTCGGACGCGTTCGCTCGCGCGCATCAGGACGAGGACGTCTACCGGACAGCGCCTGAGATCTGCGTCGAGGTTCAGTCGAAGTCCAACCCGTGGGGCGAGATGGAAGAGAAGGTGCGGCTCTTCCTCGCCGCTGGCGCGCACGAGGTCTGGATCTGTGAGGTCGACGGCACCATGCGCTTCTTCGGACCCGACGGCGAGCGCGGCCGTTCGACGCTCGCCCCCGACTTCCCCGCCCGCATCGACCTGTGACGCCCGACCTTTCCATGTCCACTGCATCGTGCCGGCCGTGACGCCCGACCTCTCCATCGTCGTCCCCGTCTTCGATGAGGCCGAGAGCCTGCCCGAGCTCGCCGACCGCATCCGCGCGGCCATGACGGCAGGCGGCCTGAGCTTCGAGGTCTGGCTCGTCGACGACGGCTCGCGCGACGGCTCGTGGGGCGTCATCGAACGCTTACACGCCGAAGACGGCCGCTTTCGCGGCGTCCGCTTCCGGCGCAACTACGGCAAGAGCGCCGCGCTCGCCGCCGGCTTCGCGCGCACGACCGGCCGCACCGTCGCGACGCTGGACGCCGACCTGCAGGACGATCCGTCCGAGCTGCCGGCCATGATCGCGCGCCTCGACGCCGGGGCGGACCTCGTCTCGGGGTGGAAGCAAAAGCGCAACGACCCGCTCGAGAAGACCATCCCGAGCCGCTTCTTCAACGGCGTCACGCGCTGGATGTCCGGCATTCCGCTGCACGACTTCAACAGTGGCATCAAGGCGTACCGCTCCGAGGTCGTCAAGTCGGTCCGCGTCTACGGCGAGTTGCACCGCTACATCCCGCTGCTGGCCAAGTGGGAGGGCTACGACCGCATCGAGGAGCAGGTCGTGCAGCACCACGCGCGCAAGTACGGCACGACGAAGTTCGGCCTCGAGCGCTACCTCCGCGGCTTCCTCGACCTCATCACGGTCGTCTTCCTGACGCGGTTCGCGCGCCGGCCGATGGTGTTCTTCGGCGGCCTCGGGACGCTCTCGTTCATCGTCGGCTTTGGGATCCTGCTGTGGCTGAGCGTCGCCAAGATCTTCTTCGGCGAGCCGATCGGCGACCGCCCGCTGCTCACGCTCGGCACGACGATGCTGCTGCTCGGCGCGCAGTCGTTCCTGACGGGCCTGCTCGGCGAGATGATCGTGCGGCCCGAGATGGAGGATGTCGAACGCTTCGACATCCGGGCCGAGACGGGCGGGATGACCGAGCCCGTCGAGGCATTCGCCGAAGGACGATCACGCGTCCGCGCCTGAGCCAGACCGTCTAGAAGCCGCCTTCGAAGTCGGGGAGGCGGGGCTCGTCTTCAAACTGGCCGTCGCCAGCAGACCCGTCGCCCGTCGGCGCGAACGTGGCCCAGACGGCCTCGACGCCCTCGACCAGCTCGCGGAGGTCGGCCGCCGTGTGGTCGGCGGAGACGCTGAGGCGGAAGCGTTGCTCGGACGTCGCGACGGCCGGGTACTCGACGTGGTTAACGAACAGGTCGCGGTCGTGGAAGGCGTGCGCTGCGGCGCGGATGTCCATCCCGAGCGGCACCTTGAGCGCGACGATGGCCGAGTCGTCCTGCGGGACGTCGTGGCCGAGCGCGCGGACGCCGTCCGTGAGCTGCTTCGCGTTGCGCATGAGCTGCGTGTGGCGATCGGGCTCGGACTCGAGCAGGTCGAACCCGGCCAGCACGGCGGCGAGCGTCGGCGGCGGGAGGGAGGCGCTGAAGAAGTAGCTGCGCGAGAAGAGGCGCAGGTAGGTCGCGATCTCGCGGTTGCACGCGACGAAGCCGCCCGAGACGGCGAACGTCTTCGAGAACGTCCCCACGACGACGTCGATGTCGCGCTCGACGCCGTACTTGACGGCCGAGCCGCGCCCGCCCGGCCCGGCGACGCCCGTCCCGTGCGCGTCGTCCAGCACGACGACGGCCCCGTGCTTTTTGGCGATCGGCACGATCAGATCCAGCGGCGCCGGGTCACCTTCCATCGAGTAGACGCCTTCGATGGCAACGATGGCATCGCCCGGGCCGTCCGGGTGGGCGGCGAGCGCGGCCTCGAGCGCGGCGACATCGTTGTGCGGGAAAGAGCGCGAGACCACGCCGCCGAGCTTCATGCCGTCGAGAAAACAGGCGTGGTTGTCGGCGTCGTAATGGACGACGTCGCGGCGCGACGGCAGGGCGCTCATCACGCCGAGGCCGGCCGCATAGCCCGAGCCGTAAAGCAGCGCCTCTTCCTGATGCTCGTAGGCCGCGATGCGCTCCTCGAGTTCGCGGTGCAGCCGCGTGTAGCCGTTCAGCAGCGGCGGCCCGCCGACGCCGGCGCCGTACTCGGAGACGGCCGCCCGGACGCGCTCCTGCACGACCGGGTGCGTCGCGAAACCGAGGTAGTTGTTGGAGCCGAACATCCGCATCGTGCGGACGTGGCCGTGGTGGTCGCGCACGACGACCTCGCGGCCCGGCGGGCTCAGGATCTCGCGCTGCTGAAGGCCGTCCGTCCGCGTCTCACGCAGGCCCTCCATCATTCGGTGCACGACACCGGCGCGCTCACGGCCGCTCAGCCGGGTGCTCATCCGCACCATATCTCGAACCGTGATCGGGGCTTCCGCCTGCGGACGAGTCGTCGGTCGATCGCTCATTGAAAGCCTCGTGGTGGAGATTCGTCACGTTACCCACATCACCACCCTCGCGTGAAGGAAATGTGTGTAATCAGCGGATGACGAGAGAGAGCGTTGTGCGCGTCGTGGCGTCCGGGGTGCCAGCGAAGACGGTCGTCCGGCCGACACGGAGGTCGGTCCGGGCGAGCGCGCGGCCGACAGAGCCGAGGCGGTCGCCAGCGAGGGCAAACACACCGGCGGTGCGGACCTCGACCGATCGCGTCGCGATATCTCGGAAGCCACCGCCCTGGAACATGCCCCACGACAATGACAGCGTCTCAGCGAGTCCGAGGCGGACGCCGCGGCGGCCGGTCGTGAGGTCCGAGCCCGTCCCGGCGAGCGCGTCCGCGATGCCGAAACCGGCCGTGAGCGGGGCGTATGAGAGGCCGGCGTCGGTGCGGTGCGCAAGGCGGCGCTCGGCCTGGAACGCGCCCTCGACCTCGGCCACGCGGAACGCGCGCCCACCGACCGGCAGGTCCAGCCCGGCACGGGCGCTCCACCCGAGCGCGCCCGTTCGCGGCAGCGGCTGCCCCGCGAAACCCGAGTACTTCACGACGCCGCCGATGTGCGTCTGCGCGTAGCCGGCCGTGACATCCAGAGCAGGCGAGAACCGACCGATGGTCGGGCTGCCGGCGAGACGGGCGACGTCGGCTGAGGCGAGAACGCCCAGGTCGGCCGTGACACCGCGCAGGCGGCCAACGGTGAAGCGGGTGCCGTCGAAGACGGGCGCGTCCGTGGACGTGATGAACCGGGCCGACGTACCGAGAGCGACGCGGACGGCGCCGGTCGTCCCGACCGACAGGCCCAGCGCGCGGAAGCGGTCGGTCGGGTCGAATGCCGTCCCGTCGCCGAGCGTCCGGGCATCGCCGCTCATCGCGCCCTGCGCCACGCCGACGCCCG
Organism: Rhodothermales bacterium; assembly: GCA_038233965.1. Classification (GTDB taxonomy): domain Bacteria; phylum Bacteroidota; class Rhodothermia; order Rhodothermales; family Rubricoccaceae; genus DASVSE01. The sequence goes on from JBBSUZ010000037.1 coordinate 9,460, forward strand.
CAGCGACCCGCCCACGCCGGGCCGTCCACGTCGCCGCCGTCGTCTCGTAGCGGCTCTCGCCGTACCACACGGCCGACGGCGAACCGGCGACGGCCTGCCCGACCGGAGCGAGCGCGAGCGCCGCCGGGTTCTGCGCGAACGCGCGGGCATCATCCGTGAAGCGCCCGACCGTCGCGCCGCCCATCTCGGGCAGCGCCGGTACGTCGAGGACGGGCAACGCGGCGAACGCGACGGTCTGCTGCTGCGCGACGGCGGGGGCAGCAGCAACGAGCAGGACGAGCAGGGCGGGGCAGAGGCGCATCGGAGCGGGAAGCAGGGTGGTCTCCGGCCCCTGACGAGCGCCGGGCCAACAGCGGCATCCGCGTGAACCGTTGGCCCGTTTGTAACCTGGACGCACCCGGGCGTTCCGGTGCCGGCGCTGTAAGACCATCTTGTGCCTTCCCTGTCCGCCCGCCGATGCCCGACCCGTCCGTCCGTCCGCTGCGCATCGCGCTCGTTGCCCCGATGTGGCCGCTGCGTGGCGGGATCGCGCACTTCGCCGCGTCGATGGCGCGGAGCCTCGTCGCGCGCGGCCACGACGTCCGCCCGGTGACGTTCTCGCGGCAGTACCCGACGCTCCTGTTTCCGGGCAAGACGCAGCTGGACGACGGTCCGGCGCCGGCCGGGGTCCCGCGCGCCGAGGCGCTGCTCGACACGCTGGACCCGCGCTCGTGGCGCCGTGCCGCCCGGCGCATCGCCGAGAGCGGGGCGGACGTCGCCGTGCTGCACTACTGGATGCCGTTCGTCGCGCCGGCGCTGGGCGGGCTCGCACGGGCATTGAAGCGCCACGGCGTGCGCGTCGTGACGGTCGTCCACAACGCGCTCCCGCACGAGCCGGGGCCGCTGGACCGCCCGCTCGCCCGCTACGCGATGTCCGGGGCCGATGCGCTCGTCGTGCTCAGCGAGAGCGTCCGGCAGGACGTCGAGCGGCTGGGCGTGCGCGTGCCCGTCTCCGTTGCCGCGCACCCGGCGTACGACCACTTCGGCGCGCCCGTCCCGCGCGCCGAGGCCCGCGAGCGCCTCGGCCTGCCCGCCGACGCGTCGGTCCTGCTGTTCTTCGGCTTCGTCCGCCGCTACAAAGGCATCGCCGTCCTGCTCGACGCGATGCCGGATGTCGCCGCGCGCGTGCCGGGCGTGCGCCTCGTGGTGGCCGGCGAGTTCTACGGCGACGAGGCCGAGTTGCGGGCCAGGGCAGCGCCCCTCGGCGAGTCCGTCCGGTTCGACGCCGACTACATCCCGGACGCCCGCGTGGCGGACTACTTCTCGGCGGCCGACGTCGTCGTGCAGCCCTACCTCTCGGCGACGCAGAGCGGCGTCGCGGGCATTGCGTTCCACTTCGGCCGCGCCGTCGTCACGACCGACGTCGGCGGGCTGGCTGCGGATGTCGGGGACGCGGGCCTCGTCGTCCCGCCGAACGATCCGAAGGCGCTGGCCGACGCACTTGTCGAGATCCTTGCGGGCGACCGCGCCGAGCGCCTCGGCGAGCGGGCTGTGCGGCGCGGGCGGGCGTCGTGGGGCGACCTCAGCGCAGCCGTAGAAAATGCAGTTTGAAGTTTGGAGACGTCACCCGCTGTGCTTCCCCGAGCGGTTCTGCCCTCCCAGTCGCAAACATTTCCGTTCTCCAAACTTCAAACGGCATCTCTCATACGTTGAAGCGGAAGAGCATCACGTCGCCGTCAACGACGGTGTACTCTTTCCCTTCCGAGCGCATCGCGCCGGCCTCGCGGACCGCGGTTTCCGTCCCGAGGCGGTCGTAGTCGGCGTACTTGATGGTCTCAGCGCGGATGAAGCCCTTCTCGAAGTCCGAGTGGATGACGCCCGCCGCCTGCGGCGCCTTCGTGCCCCGGCGGATCTGCCACGCGCGGACTTCCTTCGGGCCGGCCGTGAAGTACGTGATGAGGCCGAGTAGGGCGTAGGCCGCCTGCACGAGGCGCGTCAGGCCGTTCTCGTCCTCGCCCGCCGAGGCGAGAAACTCGGCGCGCTCCTCGGCCGGCAGCTCGACGAGCTGCGCCTCGAACTCGGCCGAGATCACCACGACGCCCGCGCCCTCGGCCTCGGCCCGCTCGCGGACCTTGTCGACGTACGCGTTGCCGTCCGGCAGATCACCCTCGCCGACGTTGGCCGCGAACAGGACCGGCTTGGCCGTCAGCAGGAACATCTCGCGGACGATCTCGGCCTCCTGCTCGGTCGTCTCCATCGTGCGAACCGTCTTGCCCGCCCCGAGGTGGGCGTCGAGGCGCTCCAGGACAGGCGCCTCGGCCTTGGCCGCCGCGTCGCCGCCACGGGCGAGCTTGGCGTTGCGGTCGCGCCGCTTCTCGACCGTCTCCATGTCCTTCAGCATCAACTCGGTGTCGATCGTCTCGATGTCGCGCAGCGGGTCGACCGAGCCCTCGACGTGCACGACGTTCGGGTCCTCGAAGCAGCGCACGACGTGGACGACGGCGTCGACCTCGCGAATGTGGGCCAGGAACTTGTTGCCGAGGCCCTCGCCCTTGGACGCGCCGGCGACGAGACCCGCGATGTCGACGAACTCGATGGTCGCCGGGACCGTCTGCTTGGAGTTGGCGAGCACGGTGAGCCGGTCCAGCCGCGCGTCCGGCACGGCCACGACGCCGACGTTCGGCTCGATGGTGCAGAACGGGTAGTTCGCCGCCTCGGCACCGGCCTCGGAGATCGCGTTGAAGAGGGTAGACTTGCCAACGTTGGGGAGCCCGACGATGCCGACGCGGAGTGCCATGGGGGAGCGGGGAGCGGGGAAGGGGGACGAGCAGGTGAATGCAGCACTCAGCCGAGCGGCACCTTTCTTCGACGTCCCCTCTCCCACGGGGAGAGGGACAGGGTGAAGGGCGGACCACCAGCGTCCGCAGATATCAATCCTCCGAGTCTAGCCGCCGCGGCGGGACGGGGGAGGGGAGTCGGCGCGAAAAGCGGGCTAGCGGGTGCGCCCGATGCGCGTCGAGAGGCCGGCGCGGAGCAGCGGCGCCTGCCCGCCGAGTTCGACGAACGCTTCGCGGCCCCGAACCCGGCGCGTCCCGCGGACGAACGGGTCGGCGAAGACGGCGAACGCGCGGCTCCGCTGCGCGTCCGACGGCGTCCCGAGCGGGGCGGAGAACGACGGGCCGACGCGGATGCCGACGTCGAGGTCGCCGGTCGGGATGCCGCGCGAGCGGGCGACCGACGCCACGCGCAGCAGCCGAATCCCGACGCCGACGCTGCCTGAGGCGACGAGACGCGCCGTGTTCTCATCGTCCGAGAACCGGAGCGCCAGCCCGAGCGCGGCCTCGCGCGTGAACAGGTCCAAGACCGGTGATGACCCTTCGAGGACGGCCCCGATTCCCTTGCCGATGCCGGGCCCGGCGTAGACACGAGCGTCGCGGCCGACCAGCCGACCCTGCGCCACCGCGCCGGGCGCGAGCGTCACAAGGATCGCGAGGAGGAATGCCAGGCGCGTCGCCATCGGGTTACCCGCAGAAGTGGACCTGTACGAACCGGCGCTCGGGCAGCCGAACAGCGGTGAGCATGCCGAGGCCGGGGCGGTCGTGGAAACAGGCACCCGTGTCGATCCGGATCAGGTGGGGTTCCGAGATCGGGTCCGGGCCGGGCGTGTGGCCGCAGACGACCGTCCGCTCCCAGAGCGAGAGGTCGGCGTTGAGGTGCGCGCGCGTCCACAGCATGACGCTCGGGTCTGCGAGCGCGATGTTCTCGGCGACGGTGCGGCGCGGGTCGAGGCCGGCGTGGACGCAGACGAACTCGGACGCCTCGCCGCCGGGCTCGTAAGCAAGGCCGGTGCGCTGCAGGAGGTCGATGTGCTCGGGCGGGATGCGCGCGTCGCCACGGTCCGCGTAGGCGTCGAGCGTGGCGCGGCCGCCGTTGGCCCACCACAGCTCGGTGTCGCCCACGCCGAGCGCGTAGTCCAGCATCATCTGGTCGTGGTTGCCCCGCAGCAGGACGACGCCCGGCCCGGCCGTGTCAGCCTCGAGCGCGAGCAGACGGTCCAGCACGCCCGGCGAGTCCGGCCCGCGGTCGACGAAGTCGCCGACGAAGACGAGCGTGTCTTCGGGGCCGACCGGCCGGCCGTCGTGCTCCGCGACGTCCTCGGCGATGGCGGTGAGGAGCGCGTCGAGCGTCCGGGCGCAGCCGTGGACGTCGCCGATGGCGTAGATGGCCACCGGGCTAGACGTCGCCGGGCGCGGGCGCGCTCTCGGCGACGGGGGCCGCCTCGGCCGGGGCGTCTTCGGATGCCGTGTCAGGCGCCGCGTCCTCTGCCGGTGCCTCCTCGACGACGGGGGCGGGCGGGACGACGCGCGGGCCACTGTCGACGAGCCCGCGGCCGGTCTTGGCGAGCCGCCCGGCCGCGCGGAGGTCGCTCAGGATCGCGTCCAAGACGCCGTTGACGAAGCCCGCGCTGTTGTCCGATCCGAAGGCCCGCGCGACCTCGACGGCCTCGTTGAGCGTCACCTTCGGCGGGATGTCCTCGAAGTAGAGCAGCTCGGCGATGGCCATCCACAGGACGAGGCGGTCGGTGAGCGCGAGGCGCGAGAGCTCCCAGTTCTGGAGGTGCCGCTCGATGAGCGTGTCGGCCTCGGTCCGGGCGTCGGCAGAGCGGAGGAAGAGCTTGCGCGCGAAGTCGCTGTAGATCCGCTCGTCCTCGAAGCCCGGCAGCACGACCGTCTTGAGGACGTGCTCGGCGTCGTCGCCGCTCAGCTCGAAGGCGTAGAGTGCCTGGAGGACGCGCTCGCGCACCTGGCGGCGCTTGCTCGGACGGGGCGGCTGGGACGGCACAGAACAGGGGGACGGGCGGACCGGCGAAGATAGGCGGCAGAGCGCGGCGCCTCGGGTCAAGAAAGCGGGGATGCGGTCCGGGGGTGGCACGCCGCCGGGCCCGCGCCCCCTCACGCTCCATCCGAAGGACGGCGCTAGTCCACCCTCGACCCGATTCCGGCCCGAGGTTAGATCCGGCCGTTTCGCGAGTCTAGGTCGGCGTCCGCCACCCCGACCGCCCGGTCGACCCGATGTCTCTCGCGCCGCCGCCCGCCCCGCTCCGTCTCGCGTCCCGTCCGCTCCTCGTCGCCGCCGTCGGCGTCACGCTCGGCATCGTCGGGGCGCGGATGCTGCCCGGGGTGTCGGCCGGGACGTTTCTGTGGATCGTGGCCGGCGTCGCCGTGTGCGCCGGCGTCTACGCCGTCCGGGCGCGGGAGCGGATGGTGACGCTGCGGCCGCTCGCTGTCGCGGGCGTCGTCGTGGTCGGACTGGCCGGGCTCGGCGCGGCCCGGATGGCGGCGTTCGCGACGCCCGACGCCGACAGCCTCGGCACATCCGCCGCGAGCGCGAGCCGCATCGCCGACGCCGTCCGCGGGCGCGAGCCCGACACCACCGCGCCGATCACCGTCTGGGCGCGCGTCGACGACGTCCCGACGGCCTCGCCGTTCAGCATCCGCTTCACCGCCCGGGCGGACTCCGCGATGCGCGGCCGTACGACCGACGCCGTGTCCGGACTCGTGCAGGTGTCGCTCCGGATCCCGCAGGCCCCGGCGTGGGGCGGCCCGACACCGCCGGCGCCCGTCGACCCGGCGCTCCGCATCGGCGACCGCGTGCGCGTCACGGGCAGCCTCGCCGCCCTCGCCCCACGTCGCAACCCCGCCGACGTCGACTTCAGCGCCGTCGCCGC
>JBBSUZ010000038.1:0-15016 GCA_038233965.1 Rhodothermales bacterium
CGCCATCGAGCCGCTGCGGTCGCACCCGTTCCTCAACGCCTCCGTCGAGGGCTCGCGCATCCTCATCCGCAAGGACTACCACATCGGCATCGCGGTCGCGCTCGAGAAGGGCCTGCTCGTGCCGGTCGTCCGCAACGCGGGCCAGCAGAACCTCTCGGGCCTCGCCCGCACCGTCGCGGACCTCGCGGCGCGCGCGCGGACCAAGAAGCTCCAGCCGGACGAGCTCCAGGGCGGCACGTTCACGATCACGAACGTCGGCTCGCTGGGCTCGCTCATGGGCACGCCGATCATCAACCAGCCGCAGACGGGCATCCTCTCGCCGGGCGCCATCGTCAAGCGGGCGGTCGTGATCGAGGACCCGGAGCTCGGCGACGTCATCGCGGTCCGGCACATGGTCTACATCTCGCTCTCGTACGACCACCGGATCATCGACGGCGCGATGGCGGCCAGCTTCCTCGCCGCCTACCGCGACGCGCTCGAGGCGATCACGCCGGACTCGGCGCTGTTCTGATCGGGCGGGCCGCAACGCCCTGACGCACGGCCCGCCGGGACCATCGACTGCGGTGGTCCCGGCGGGTTTTTGCATGACCGGGGACCGCCGGGACGGGTAGGGGCCTTGCCGGGCCGGGCTCGGCCGTCTACCTTCGGGATAGCCGTTATCCCCACACGCCCATGGACGACGCGACGCCCCTGCGCCTCACCGTCGCGCAGCTCGCCGACCGGCTCGACGCCTTCGTCTCCGAGTACCTCAAGGAGAAGAGTCCCGAGACGGCCGGCACCTATCGCCGGACCCTCAACGAGTTCGAGCGCTACCACGCGGCCCGCGCCGCGCGCCCGTCCAGCCGCTTCGTCTTCGTCGAGGCCGACATCGAGGCCTACAAGCGCTACTTGATGGACGAGCGCGAGCTCAGTCAGGTCTCGGTCTCGACCTACCTCACGGCGTTGCGCCGCCTCTGCGAGTACCTCGTTGCCCGGGGCGACCTCGCCGAGAACCCGGCCCGCGGCGTCAAGGGCAACCGCCGGCCGGAGGCGCACACGCGCGCCGTGCTCCGCGACGGCGAGGTGGCCCTCCTGCTCGAGGCCCCGCCCGCCGGCACGCTCATCGGCCTCCGCGACCGCGCGATGATGGCGCTGATGGTGTTCGGCGGGCTGTCCGAGATCGAGATCGTCCGCGCCGACCTCGCCGACCTCGACCGGACGCTCATGGGCGCCTACCTGCGCGTGCAGGGCAAGGGCCGCCAGACGAAGGACGCCCACGTCCCGCTCGACGCCGCCGCGCTGGACCCGCTCGACGCGTACCTCACCGCGCGCGGCCGCCCGCCGTCCGCCCAGGCCCCGCTCGTCGTGAGCCACGGCCACCGGTCGGACGGGACGCGGCTCAACACGCGCTCGGTGCGCGGGCGCGTCAACGTGCACCTCCGCACGGCCGGGCTGAAGCGCCGCACCGTCAGCCCGCACTCGCTCACCCACACGGCCGCGCTGATCTGGCTCAACGCCGGATTGCCGGTCGAGGAGGTCCAGCGGCGGATGCGCCACGGGACGCTCGAGACGACGCTGATCCACTTCCGCAAGCAGGGCCTGCTGACGCGCGAGCCGGACGCCGGAACAGACTGACCGTGCCCCTCGCCCCCTCCATGTGCCTTTTCGCCGCACTCTCACTCGCGGTGCTCCTCGCGCCCGTCCACGCGCAGACGTCGGCCCGCGACGTCTCGACGTTCAAGAACGGCGCAAACCGGTTCTCGCTGCGGTACCCATCGGCGTGGGACGTGAGTGAGGGGGGCGACCCCAGCACGTGCTTTTTCGCCATGTCCGGCACCGCGTCAGGGAGCGGGCAGGCGCTCTCGCTGACGTGCGAGTCGGATCCGCTCGACATGCGGGCCCTCTTCGCTGAACTCGAGACCCAGGGCGGCGTGGACGCCTTCGTCCACGAGATCGTGGTCGGTAGCGACGGGACGATGGACGTGATCGACTATGAGCGCGCCCGCATTGCCGGCCGCGTCGCGCTGAAGCTGCGCTATGTCCAGACGCTCGAGATGGAAGACGGCGCGGTGCCCTTCTACTCCGTCATGCACCTGTTCAGCTCGCCGACCGTGTCCTACACGCTCGTGTGTGGCGAGACGGATGGCGACCGAGTGGCAACGGATGCGCTCTGCGAGCATCTCGCCCGCTCGTTCTCGCTCGGGTCGGGGAGGGCGGTGCCCGTGGGGAAGCCGTACAGACCGCCGGCTGGTGGCGGATCCGGCTGAGCCGAGGCTCCCGGGCCGATGTGATGCCGCCGCGCATGGCTACTGCGTCGAGTCAGGCAACCCCTGATCGCACACGCGTGACACACCGGTGGCGGTGCTCCGCGCGTTCTTCCGGCGTCACCGCCAACCGATCACACCGATGACCCATCCCGCCATCAAGCGAGGGCACTACGAGGCCCGCACGTTCCGCGTCGCTCGCATCGACGAGACGGGCACGCTCGCCTTCCAGGCCCCCATCCCGCTCCTGCTGCGCATCGTCCGCCCGGACGTCGACATGGCGCTGCACCTGCGCGACGGCGGCCAGCTGGACGTGGCCGACGCCGAATCCTTCGGCTCAGTGGACCTCGTCCAGACGGTCGCGCCGTTCCTGCGCGAGGGCCTGCTCGACCCGGGCAACGGCCGCGCCAACCCGGAGCTCGCGCCGGTCCACGTCCTCCGCGAGGACGGCGGGCTGACGTTCGCGCAGGTCGTCGCCTGCCTCAACTGACGCAGGTGTCGCCGGGCGCTCGTCAGGAGCGCTCGGCGACGATCTCGACCCAGACCGGATCCGCCGTGCCGGCCGACGCCTCGGTCCGCTCGGCGAGCCGCGCGACCCGGACGGTCAGGCCGCCCACCGTCGCCTCGGCCGGCTGGTCGTCCTGGCCGTAGCCCGGCACGGAGAGCACGTGCGTCTCGCCGTCGATGACGAGCTCGACGTGCGCGCGTCCCGCCCACACGCACGAGACGCCCGGCGGGCACCGGCTGTCCTCCGCGATGCGAACGAAGCGAACCGGCACGCCGTCGACGGCGACGGATTCGCCGAGCGCGATCCGGACCTCACCTGTCGGGACGGCGTCGAGGTCGGACGTCCCGGCTCGGGGCGCGTCCGTGGTGGGCGGCTGTGCGTCGGGCGCGGCGTCGTCCGTCCGGACCGTGGTGCAGCCGCCGATGGCGAGCGCGAGGGCGAGGACGGGGTGGAGGATCGCAGACATGGCGGCGGGAGAGGGGAGGTGCCCCGTCAACGGCGCTCAGCCTCCGGTGCGTGCCCGACGAGGTGTCAGAGCCGCGTCCGGACCCCGAACTGGTGCAGCGCGCCGGTCTCGCCCCAGTTCGAGAAGGCGTAGTCCAGCGCGAAGCGGCGCAGCGTGAGCCCGAAGCCGGCGCTGAGGCCGGCGAGGTCCAGGCGGCCGTCGCCGCGCAGGGCCCGCCCGCGGCGCGGGCTGTAGCCGGCGCGCGCCGTCAGCGACCGCCCCAGCGCCAGCTCACCGCCGACGAGGACGTGGTCGAAGGCCCGCACGATGGCCGACGAGTCCGACGCGACGCCCTCGCCGCCGAGCAGGTCGTAGCCCGTCACGGTGAGCGTCAGCGGGATGTACTGGAGGCGCTTGGCGACGCTCAGCCGGACGTCGCTGCGGAGCGTGTCCGCGACCGAGCCGAGGCTCGACAGGACGGTCCCGATGCTGTTGACCGACGCGCCGAAGACGAGCCGCTGCGCCGGGATCTCGTACGTCGCGCCCACGTCGGCGGCGAGGGCCTGCGCGCGGGCGTCGTCCAGCGTCGCGAAGAGGGCGTGGACGTTGCCGCCGACGCGCACGCGCGGCGCGACGGTCTGGGCGGCCGTGAGCGTGATGGCGGCCTCGCTCGCGCCGAACGTCGTGCCGTCGGTCGTCCCGTCGGCGGCGGAGCGGTCGAAGGAGCCGTACGAGAGGTAGCGGACGCTGGCCGCGGCGTCGATGCCGCGCACGGTCCGCGCGTAGAGGATGGTCCCCGCGTTGACGTCCGAGAGGTGGTTGACGGCTGCGAGCGACAGCTGGCGGCTCATCTCGCGCGTGAGGAAGGCCGGGTTCGAGAAGGCGGCCGTGGCGTCGGCCCCGCCGAGCCCGCCCGAGGCGCCGGCGAGGGCGGCCGTGCGCGCGGAGAGGTCCATCTGGACGAGGTCGAAGCTGGCGGAGCGGCGCTGCGCGCGCGGCGCCGTAGCCACGAGCAGCACGGCCAGTGCGACGGCCGATCGGCGGAGAGCGAGACGCATGGCGGACTCGGAGCGGGCGGGAGGCGTCTCGAAGGGGCGGTCGCGGTCTGGGCGGATCGGGCCGAAAGGTACGCCGCGACACGCCGTGCGGAAGGGCACAAGCGCGGGCGCGCACGACGGATTCAGGGCTACGGACTGGCGTCCCCAAACTCCCGATCGTCGCCCCGCCTCGGACCCTCGGCCTGCGCCCGCCTAATCCAGCGTCTGCACGCCGCCACCGTTGACGAACAGGGTCTGCCCGCTCGTCCACGCCGAGACGGGCGCGGCGAAGTAGAGGACGGCCCCGGCGATGTCGTCCGGCTCGCCCAGGCGGTCGAGCGGCGTGTGGGCCAGCATCCGGCGCTCGATCTCGGGCGTCAGGACCGAGGCGAGCGCGCCCGTCCGCACGGCCCCCGGGCCGACGGCGTTGACGCGGATCTCGGGGCCGTAGTCGAAGGCGAGGTTGGCCGTCATGTGGTTCAGCGCCGCCTTGGACGATGCGTACGCGCTGATTGCGGGGCTCGTGTTGACCGACGCCATCGACGTGATGTTGACGACCGACCCGTAGCCGCCCGCCCGCATGTGCGGCGCGGCGAGCTGCATGAGCCGCCACGGGCTGAACACGTTGAGCGCGAAGACCGAGGCAAACGTGTCGACCGTGATGTCATCCGGGCTCTCGCGCCCGGCTCCGCCGCCACCTGCGTTGTTCACGAGGATGTGCAGCCCGCCCAGCTCGGCCACGATCTGCTCGACGGCCGCGACGCGCTCGGCGTCGTCCGTGACGTTGCACCGGACGGCCAGAGCGCGCCCGCTGTCCGCCTTGATCTCGGCCACGACGGCCTCGGCGGCGTCCATCGAGAGGTCTGCGACGGCAACGGCGGCGCCGTAAGCGGCGAGCATCCGGCTGCTCGCGCGGCCGATCCCGTTGCCGCCGCCGGTGACGAGGGCGACTTTTCCAGTGAGGTCGAAGAGGGGCGTCATGTCAGTGCGTGCGGATGAGGTACTCGGCGAGAGCCTCGTACGCGGGGAGGGACGTCGGGTCGTTGGCCGCGTTTCCCGCGACGGGGTGCGACGCGAAGCGCACGATCGTCATCTCGGCGACGGGGTCGATGTAGACCGTCTGCCCGTGAACGCCGCGCGCGGCGTAGGCGCCGTGCGCGTTGTGCGTGATCCACCACAGGTTGCGGTACGACCAGCCAATGAGGTCGGGGTGGTCGGACTTCTCGAAGTCCGAGACGCGCCCACCGCGGCGGATGTCGGCGACGGCAGCGGCCGGGATGATCTGCTCGCCGTGCCACAGGCCGTCGGTGCGGAGCAACTCGCCGAGACGGCCCATGTCGCGGAGGCCGCCGCTGAAGCCGCCGCCCGCCGAGGGTGTCCCGACGGCGTCGATCTGGTAGTAGCCGTCCTGCTCCATCCCGAGGCGGCTCCAGATGCGCTCCGAGAGGACGGTGTTGAGCGGTGCGCCTGCGGCGCGCGAGACGATCCAGCCGAGCACGTCGGCGTTGGGCGTTTTGTAGCCGAAGGCCTGCCCGTGCGGACCGCTCGGCTGGAGCGTCTGGAGATACGCGAGCGTGCCGGGCGGACCGTCGCCGGCGGGCACGACGGGGTTCGTGGCGCGGGCGTACTGCCAGATCTCGGCGTCCGGGTCGGCGTAGTCCTCGCTGTAGTCCAGCGACGTCGTCATGTCCATGACCTGCCGGACCGTCGCGGTGCCGAAGGCGGAGCCGGCGAGTTCGGGGACGTACTGCGTCACGAGGGCCTCGGGGTTCAGCGTGCCCTCGGCGGCGAGCGTCGCGGCGAGGACGCCCGTGAGCGACTTCGTGACCGACATCGCGGCGTGCTGCCCGTCCGCCGTGAGCGCGCCGAGGTAGCGTTCGTAGACGATCCGGCCGCGGTGCAGCACCAGCATCCCGTCCGTGTAGTTCGCCCACAGCGACTGCTCCCACGTCATCGGGGCGGACGCGCCGGTCGGCGTGAAGGTGACGGCGTCGATACCCGGGTCGAGGGCGGTCTCGAACGGGGTGATGGCGCGCGGCCCGCGTGCGACCTGCACCGTCGGCAGGAACTGGCGCATGTGGTTCACGCTCCAGCGCATCGCCGGGAACTGGAAGAACGAGCCGTCGGCCGCACCGATCTGGCGGTCGGCCGGCGGCGGCGTGCCCTGCATCCAGCCCATCGCGACGGGGTCGCTCTCGCGAGCCGAGAGGGGCGCGGGCTGGGCAGTGGTGGGCGTGCTCATGGTGGCGAGGAGCAGGGCGGCCGTCAGGACCCGCGGCTTGCGAACGTGGAGGGGCATCGGAAGGAGAGCGGTGGTGCGGGCAGTCGCCAATTTCAGGTAGGGCCACCATACGAGATGTCGACGATGTGCCGAGGCCTAAGGTTTGGACCACAGCGGTAGCTTTCTCCTATCACAGCCAGCCGGGGCCGACCCATGGAACTGCGTCACCTCCGCTACTTCGTCGCTGCGGCGGAGGAGCTGCACTTCGGCCGCGCCGCCGAGCGCTCGTGCGTGGCCCCGCCAACGCTGAGCCAGCAGATCAAGACGTTCGAGGGCGAGATCGGCGCGCAGCTGTTCGTCCGCTCGCGGCGCGGCGTGACGCTGACGGACGTGGGCACGGTGCTGCTGCCCCACGCCCGCCGCCTGCTCGCCGACGCGGCGCACACGGAGGCCGCCGTCCGCGCCGCCGCGGACGGGCGCGCGGGCGAACTCCGGATCGGCTACGAAGCGCCCGTGATCCGCGACGGCCTGGCCGCCGTGGTCCGCGCCTTCCGAACCGACGCGCCGGACGCGACGCTGGACTTCTGGGAGGCCGGCAGCCGCGAGCAGGCCGACGCCGTCCGCAGGGGCACCGCCGACGTGGGCCTCGTCTTCCTGCCCGTCAACGAGGACGGGCTGTCGGTGCAGGTGCTCGCCGTTGAGCCCGTCCTCGTCGTCGTCCCCGATACCCACGCCTTCGCCGGGCGCGCGACGATCTCGGCCGCCGACCTCTGCGGCGAGCCGATGATCGTCTGGGGTCGCGACCTCGCGCCGGAGATGTACGATGCGAGCCTGCGCGCCTTTCACGCCGGAGGGGGCACGCTGAACGTCGTGCAGGAGGTGCGCCACGCCGAGAGCCTGTTCGCGCTCGTCGCGGCCGGCGTCGGGCTGGGGACGATCCACGCCGCGCGGATGCAGCCGGCCTACCCCGGCGTGGCCTACGCGCGTCTCGTCGAGCCCGACCTCCTGATCGAGACCGGGATCGTGTGGCGGCGAGGCAACGCGTCGCCGCTGCTGGCTCGGTTCCTGGACGCCGTGACCGCCCGGATGGCCTAGCCGACACCGCCCGCGCGCCGGACCAGGCGGGCGGGCGCTTTCAGAGCGCGGCGGGCGAGGGGAGAGGCAGGCCGTGCCGGTGAGGGGGCATCAGAAGACGTACCCGATGCGCAGGCCGACGTCGGGCAGGCGATCGACGGCGTCCGTCCCGAGCGAGAGCGTGATCGGGCCGATCGGCGTCCGCGCGGAGAGGTCGAGGCCGAGGCCGGCGAGCGTCCCGTCGGTGTCGACGATCGACTCGGTGTCGCCGAAGGCGCGGCCCGCGTTGGCGAACAGGTGCGCGACGAGGCTCCCGGTGTCGACCTGCACGCCGACTGCGCCGAGCCACGCGTTGGGACCGGTGAGCGCCTCGGAGGGGTGCCCGTAGAGCGGCAGGAACGTGCCCGGCAGAACCGTCACGGTCTGGATGCCGCCGACGAACGTCCGCCGGTTCAGCGGCAGGCCCTCGCCCGAGCCGCGGGCGTACGCCAGACGGCCCGTGAGCGACACGCGTGCCGCGACGGGCACCCACGCCTCGGCGTCGAGGAGGGCGCGGTTGAAGGCGCCCGCGCGGACGCCGACGAGGCCGAGCGTCTCCGGCGGGACGTTCGCCTGCTCCGAGACGCGGTCCACGAACTCGGTCGCGTTGAGGCGGCCGCGCCCGCCCTCGCCCTGGGCACGGACGCGGAGGCCGCGCGTGGGCAGGTTCAGGCGGTCGAGCGTGCGCACCTCGGCGAAGGCCGTCGCGGACGCCCACCGCTCGCGCAGCACGACGCCCTCGGGGTCCAGCACGATCGGCACGCCGCCGGGGCCGGGGAAGACCGAGTTCGCGTCCACCGAGAAGTCCGTGATCTCGTTGCGCCCGACGCCGCCGCCGACCGAGCCGCCGACCAGCAGCGACGAGCGCGGCGCCCAGCTCCCGATGAGCCCGCCTTCGAACACGCGCTGCGTGAGCACGGAGCGGTCCTTCTGCTCGCCGAACAGGTCGACGGAGACAGGCGCTTCGGTGACGCCGGCCTGCGCGCCGAGCTCGACGAGCGTCGTCAGGCCGAGCGGCGCGGTGTAGGTCGCGAGCGCCTGCGACTGCCGGCCCACGCGGACCGCCAGTGCCGAACGGTCGCCGTAGCGGAGGCGGTGGCGGAGCGTGAGCTGGGCGAGCAACTCGCCGCCGTTGAGGTCGTCGTAGCGGAGGCCGAGCCCGAGGCGGTCTGGCGGGTCCTTGGGGATGAGCTGGACGCCGAGCACGCCCGGCGCGCCGTCCGGCCCGCGCTCGATGCGCGCGATGACGTAGTCGTAGCTGCCCGTCGCGACGAGGCGCTCGACGAGGCGGTCTACGTCCTCCGGGCCGAGGTCGGCGGGGAGGCGGAGGCCGGCGATGCCCTCGGCAAGCCGCAGCGCGGGCCCGCTGACGCCCTCGAAGCGGACCGACCCGACGCGGATCGCGCGGGCGGGCTCGGGCGAGGCCGGGATGGGGATGTTCGCGGTGCCATACGGGATGCCGTTCGCGTCCAGCATCGCGCGGATCTCGGGCAGCGCGAGCGTCGCGACGCGGCGGCCCTCGGCGATCCACGGCGCGACGTCGGCGAGTCCCGCCGTGACGACGGCCGCGACGTCGGGCTGGATGAGGACGTCGGCGCGGGCGCGGTCCGCCTTGGCGCGGCGGCGGCGCGTCGTGCCGGTCGCCTTCTCGAAGAGGACGAGCAGGTTGACGTTGTTGCCCTCGGGCGTGAGCCGCAGCTCGCCCGTGACCGGGTCGATGTCCGTCCCGACGTCGACGGCGATGATGAGGTCGCCGCCGAGCGCCTCGGCCTCGGCCGTCGGGAGCATATGGTCCGGGCCGCCATCGTAGTAGATGCCGTCGCCGTAGGTGATGGGCCGGAATGCGCCCGGCATCGAGAAGCACGTCCGGATGGCGAGCGGGAGGTAGCCGCGGTCCAGCGTGATGTCCTCGCCCGAGACGAGGTCGACGGCGTTGCACGCGAACGGCTTTGGTAGCTCGCGGAAGTCTGTCACGTCCTGCACGCTCCACATCAGCCGGGCCATGAGCTCGAGGACGGGCTGGCCGGTCAGGATCCCGTCGGGGAGGGCCGGCGAGAGGCCGCGCATGGGAATGTCGAGCAGCGTCGGCCCCGGGGAGAGCGTCTCGCCGAGCGTGAGCGCGGGCGGGTCGGTCGCGCCGAACAGGAGCGCGGGCACGTCGAGGTCGCGCACGATCCGCTCGAGGTCCTGCCCGGTGTAGCCGACCGCGTGCAGGCCGCCCATGAGCGCGCCCATGCTGGTGCCGGCGACGATGTCGACCGGGATGCCTTCCTCTTCGAGGACCTGGATGACGCCGATGTGGGCGAAGCCCTTGGCGGCGCCGCCGCCGAGCGCGAGTGCGACGCGGGGGCGTGGCTGAGCCGTCTGGGCCGCCGCGGTCCGGGTCGCCATCGGGCCGAGGAGCAGAGCGAATGCGATCAGGCGAATCATGGGGGCGGGAAGAGAGGAGCGGCGACTCAAACCGTAGTGCCAGGCGTCACGGACGAGCCCGCCAAGGACCGGGACAGGCTCAGTAAACCACTGGCCAGCCGGTGAGGCGGACATTTCTTGCGATCACAGCGATAGGCTGTCTCTATCCCTGCTGCGTCGCCGCGCAGGCGCCGTGCGAGACGACGGGCCGGCGGAGGTCGGCAGCCTCCGACGCCCCGGTCGGGCAGCTCCCCGCCCGGCCCGCCGCGTAGCTTCCCGCATCTCACCCGCCCGACCCGGATCATGGAGACCGCGACCGACACCGCCACCCGCCTCGCCGAAGCGACGCGCCTCGTCTCGAACCTGTCCGAGCGCATCCTCAGCGTCCCGCCGTCCGGCATCCGGCGCTTCTTCGAGATCGCGTCCACGATGGACCCCAACGCGCAGCCGCCGCTGATCTCGCTCGGCATCGGCGAGCCGGACTTCGTCAGCCCGCAGCCGATCATCGACGCCGCCAAGGCGAGCCTCGACGCCGGCCAGACGGGCTACACGGCCAACCTCGGCCTGAAGGACCTGCGCGACGCCATCGCCGAGGACCTGCACATGCGCTACGGCGTGACCTACGACCCGGCGACCGAGATCGTCGTCACGATCGGAGCCAGCGAGGCGATGCAGGTCGCCATGCTCGCGATCCTCGACCCCGGCGACGAGATCCTCATCCCCGAGCCCTGCTTCGTCGCCTACGGCCCGACGGCCCACTTCGCCGGCGCGACCGTCGTGCCCGTCCCGACGCGCGTCGAGGACGACTTCCAGGTCACGGCCGAGGACATCGAGGCGCGCATCACGCCGCGCACCAAGGCCCTCTTCCTCGGCTACCCCAACAACCCGACTGGGGCCGTGCTGCGCCGCGAGACGATGGAGGCCATTGCCGACGTCGTCCGCCGGCACGACCTCTTCGTGATCTCGGACGAGATCTACGACCGCCTCGTCTACGGCGACGCGCACGCGCGCGGCCACGTCTGCGTGCCCTCCCTCGACGGCATGTGGGAGCGGACGGTCCTGCTCGGCGGCTTCTCGAAGGGCTACGCCATGACGGGCTGGCGCATCGGCTACGCCTGCGCGCCGAAGCCGCTCATGGATCAGATCTACAAGGCACACCAGTACATCGTCATGTCGGCGCCGACGATGGGGCAGGCGGGCGCGCTCGCGGGCATCCGCCACGCGCAGCCGCAGGTCGAGGCGATGCGGCAGGCCTACGACGAGCGCCGCCGCGTGATCGTCGACGGCCTCCGCGCCGCCGGCCTCCCGACGTTCGAGCCCGAGGGCGCCTTCTACGCCTTCCCGGACATCCGCCCGACGGGCCTCTCGTCCGAGGACTTCGCGCAGCAGTTGCTCCACGAGGAACACGTCGCCTGCGTCCCCGGCGATGCCTTCGGGCCGTCGGGCGCGGGCTTCCTGCGCTGCTCCTACGCGACGAGCCTGGACAACGTCCGCGAGGCCACGCGCCGCATCGCCGCCTTCGCCGAGCGCAAGATCGAGGCCAACAGGGCGCGATAGGCCAGAAGCGTTCCCCATCTGTATGAGGGTAGATTACAGCCTCTGTCTCCCTGTCTTTGCATGCGCGCGCTCCTCGTCTTCGCCCTCTGCCTTCCCGCGGCCTCACTCGCACAGGTTCGAACGTCCGACGCACCGTATGCCATAGCGGTCGGCGCTGGGCTGGGCTACATCGCGGACGTGGGCCGGACCGGACCTGCTGTCGGGGCCGAGGTGGCGATGGGGGCCGTCAGCGCGTCCGCGTCGCTGACGTTCCCGGGCGATGAGACGGGGAGAGCGTTCAGCCTCGCAGCCCTCGTGTATCCGGCTGGACGGACGAGTGCAGTCGCCGTCGCTGTCGGGGCTGAGTATGACATCGTCGGCGGTGGTGGGCGGTCGTCTGCGTTTGTGGGACCCGTCGCGTCGGTCTCGTACCGCCTCGTCCACGGGGCCGGCGGGTCGGTCATCCCCGAGGTGCTCGGTGGCATGCTGATCCCGATCGGTAACAGCTCGGGCGGCAACGCCGGGCTGCAGATTGGCGCGACGGCCCGCGTGACGGTGGCCGCGCCGTTCGGCGGAGCGCGGGTGTACCTCACGCCCGCCGTGTCTCGGTCCGTCGACGTGAGCAGCTTCGACGGGCCCACGTACGCCGCGAGCGTGGAAGCCGGGATCACGGCGGATCTGTAGACGGCTACAGCGCCGGCATCGCGCGCGACGCGAGCCACATCACGAGGCCGGCGCGCAGCGTCCACGCTACGGTCCGGATCCAGTTCGTCGAGACGAGCCGGGCCTGCGCGTCGGCGTCGAAGACGGCGAGCGCGGTGTGCAACGGCACCTGGATGAAGGCCGTGGACGCCCAGACGACACCGATCAACACGGCCCCGGCGACGACGGCCCACAGCGGGAAGACGGCCGGGCGGTCGACAATCAGCCAGACGGCCGTCGCCAGCTCCAGCACCATCGCCGGGCCGACGACGAACGTGATGCGCTGCTGGTGCGCTGCCTCGAAGGCCGACCACGTCTCGCGCCCGACGAGCGCAAAGCCGGGATAGGTGACGAGCTGGACGATCCAGATCGCGCCGAACATCGTCAGCGTCGCGAAAACGTGGAGCAGGAAGACGGTCCGGATCATCGGGCGAGTGTGTCGGCGACGGCCTCGGCCGCGTGGCGACCCGCGACGAGCGCACCGTCGATGGAGCCGTTGCGGAGCCAGTCGCCGGTCATGAACAGGGCGTCGCGGACGTGCAGCGGGCGCTCGGGCGGGTCGAGGCTCGGGAGGTCCGGCAGGGCGTGCGGGACGCGGTGGATGGCCAGCGTGCGCCAGCCGTCGACCTGCGGGCCGAACCACGCGCGCATCTGCGTGCGCGCAGCCGAGTCGAGCGCATTGTCGTCTGCATCGGGCGTGCCGAGGACGCTCGCGGTCACGAGTGCCTTCCCGGCCGGCGCGACGTGGGGCGCGACGTTGGACATCACCTGCACGTTGTTGACGGGCCCGAGATCGTCGCCGTCGAGCATCAGCAGGCGCGCCTCGGTCGGCACAGCGTCGGCGGCCCATGCGATCTGAACCGTCCCCTTCCAGCCGGGCACGGCAGCGTTAGGGATGAGACCGGGTACGGCTGCGGCGTCGGTGGCGATGACGACGGCGCGGCACGCGACCGTTTCGCCGGAGACGAGCCGCAGGCCCGACCCGTCCGCCTCGACGTGCGCGACGGGCGCGTCCAGGCGGACCGTCCCGGCCGGCAGGCGCTGCGCGAGCTGCTCGGGGATCGCCTGCATGCCCCGCGCGGGCACGACCGCCTGACCCTCACCGAACATGCGGAAGTAGAACTCGAAGGCGCGACTCGACGCGCCGAGCTGCCGGTCCAGCAGGACGCCGCCGAGAAATGGCCGGAAGAAGCGGTCGATGAAGCGCTCCGAGAAGCCGTAGCGCGTCCGGAGCGCGGCCTCAGTGGTCATCTCGGGGCGCTGCCAGAGGCTGTCGGGCGTGCCGCGCGAGACGGCCGCGCGTAGCCCGAGCACCCGCACCTTGTCCGCCAGCGTCCCGACTCGCGCGAAGAGCGTCGGGAAGAGCGACGACGGCTCGCGGAACGGGTCGCCGACGTGCTCGAAGCGGTCCCTCGTGCGGACCAGCGCGCCCGGCGCAAACGGTCGCAGGTCAAGCGCCTCGTAGTCGAGTACCGCCGATGCCTCGGGGTAGGCCGTGAGCAGCACCTGGAAGCCGCGGTCGATGCGGAAGCCGTCGACGAGGTCCGTCCGCACGCGCCCGCCGACGGCGTCGGACGCCTCGAAAATGGTGCAGGCGATGCCGGCCTGCCCGAGTGTGCGGGCGCACGCCAGTCCGGCCAGCCCCGCCCCGACGATGGCGACGGGCACCGTCTCGCCGGTCGACGTCGCGTCGGTCACGGCGCGGCCCCCTCGAAGTACACCGGCTGCGCCTCACCCGGCGGGTGGACACGCACGGTCAGGTCGCCGAGACCTGTCTCGAACACGTCGCGCGGAGCGAACGTGCCGGCGTCGACGGCGCGGCGTGCGGCGGCGACGTCGATCGTCAGCTCGCCATAGCCGCGCTCGACGCGGTAGGTACCGGCGCGGTCGTAGAGCAGCAGGCGGGCGCCGTCGGCGGGGGCGGCGTAGCGGCGCATCTCGTGCCGAACGGTCGCGCGTCCAGCCGCATCGCGCGTGACGGTCGCGCTCACGACGAGGTCCTCGCGGACGTACGGGCTCACGGGCAGCGGGACGTAGCGCATCACGAGGCTGTCGCCTGCGGACGTGACGTCGAGGGCGCTCAGCGGGAGGGCGCGGGCGCCGGTCGGGCCCGCCTCGTCCGAGCCGAGCAGGCCGAAGGGCGTCGCGGGGAACTGGCCGGTCCGCTCGCGGACGAGCGCGGCGGTGGCGCTCAGGCGCGCGAGCACGTCGAGGTCTGAGCCGAACTGCGCGGCGGTCGGGGCGAGCGCGGGGTCGTTGGACTGGCCGGGCGTCTGGGCGCCGGCCGCGAGCGGGAACGCGAGCGCAGCGAGGAGGAGGAGGCGGGTCATGACGTCGCGGGCATGCGCCCGTAGAGATGGCGGAGGGCCGATTCGAGCGTCGGGTAGGTGAACGCGAACCCGGAGTCGAGCAGCCGTGAGGGGAGCATACGAACGCTCGACAGCGCGACTTCCTGTGCCGCCTCGCCGCCGAACGCGCGGACGAGCGCGCGCGGGACGGACGCGAAGGCGGGCCGGTGCAGGACCTCGGCGAGGGTCTTGACGAACGCCTTGGACTCGGCGGGCTCGGGCGCGGAGAGGTCGTACGGGCCGCGCGCGTCGGGCATCCCGAGCAGGTGGTGAACGGCGTAGACCCAGTCGTCGGCCGCGATCCACGGCCAGACGTCCGAGCCGTCGCCGACCCAGCCGCCGAGGCCGAGGCCGGTCCCCGGCCCGAGCACGTCCAGCCTGCCGCCCGCGGGCGAGAGCGCGAGGCCGGTGCGGAGGTGGACCGTCCGGCCGCCGGCCGCCGCGGCGGGGGCCG
>JBBSUZ010000039.1:0-14814 GCA_038233965.1 Rhodothermales bacterium
AGGCCGGCGCGCGCGGCGGGCCCACCCGAGACGACGCTCTGCACGAGCACGCCGCGGATGCGCTCCATGCCCGCCTGCCGCGCGTCGCTCGCGGTGACGGTGAGCGCGTCGACGCCGAGGTAGCCGCGGCGGACCTCGCCGTAGGCGATGAGGTCTTCGGCGACGCGGCGCGCGAGGTTCGCCGGGATCGCGAAGCCGTAGCCCTCCGAGTAGCCCGACTCCGACGCGATGGCGGTCACCATCCCGACGACCTGCCCGCGGAGGTTCACGAGTGCGCCGCCCGAATTGCCCTGGTTCACGGCCGCGTCGGTCTGGATGAAGTCCTCGATGCGGAGGTCGTCCTGGATGGCCTGGATCTGGCGGCCGAGCGCCGAGACGATGCCCTGCGTGACGGTCCCCTGGAGCCGGAACGGGCTGCCGACGACGAGCACCGTCTCGCCGATCTGGAGCGCGTCCGAGTCGCCGAGCACGGCCACCGGGAGCGGACCGGCGGCGCGGGCCTCGAGCAGACGCAGCACGGCGATGTCCGTCGTGAGGTCGCGCCCGACGACCTCGGCCTGGTACTCGCGGCGGTCCGTGAGCCGGACGGCGACGCGGCCGGCGCGCTCGACGACGTGCGCGTTGGTCACGACGTAGCCGTCGGGCGAGAGGACGATGCCCGAGCCCGCCTCGGAATCGGCCGACTCGAAGCCGAGCTCGCCGTCTGAGCCCTCGGGCGTCACGACGACGTAGGCGACGGACTCGCGGACGCGCGACGCGACGGTCGTCGTCTGCGTGTTGATGGCCTCCCAGTCCGGCACGGGAAGCGGCTCGGCGTCCTCCTCGTCCGCGCCCAGCTCGACCGGCGCGACGGAGGCAGGCGCGGCCTCAGCCTGCGCCGGCAGCGACGGGAGCACGACCTCGGGCTGCAACGCGCGCACGACCGGGTACCCGACGAGCCCCAGCGCGCCGACGGCAGCGAGTGCGAACAGGATGCGTCGGAGAACCACGTCGGGGCCGGTGGAGAGCCGTGTAAACTACGGGGCGACGTGCGGCAGGTCCCGTGCGCGTCGGTGAACTCCTCTCGCTCCCGCCCCGCCACCGTGCCTGCCGACGTCCTGTTCCTGCTGCTCGGCGACGCCTCGGGCTCGTCGCGGGCGCTGCGGCAGCTGCGCGTGATGTCCGAGATGGGCCTGCGCGTCGAGGCCGTCGGTGTCGGGGCCGTGCGGGATACGCGCGCGATGCCGCCGGGCGTGCGATACACGGCGCTCGCGATGCCACCAGGGTCGGGCCCGCGCCTGTTCTGGGCGGCGCACCGGATGCTGCGGACGGCGGCACTGTCGCGCCCCGCCCGGATCGTCCACGCGAGCGACCTGCACGTCCTGCCCGCCGCCGCAGCAGCAGCAAAAGCGCACGGCGCACGCCTCGCCTACGACGCCCGCGAGTGGTACGCCGGCCTCGACGCCGCCGCCGGTCGGCCCTACGTCTCGTGGGCGTGGCGTGCTGTCGAGCACCGATTCGCGCCGCGCGCCGACGTCGTGTTCACGGTCAACGACGCCATCGCGGACCGGCTCGCAGCCGAGCGCCACATCGCGCGCCCGGCCGTCGTCCGCAACACGTCGGACGTCGGCCGGTGGCCGCGGACAGGCGCGCTGCGCCGGCTCATCGACGTCGCGGACGACGTACCCCTCGTGCTGTATCAGGGCCTGCTGCGGCCCGGACGTGGGCTCGTCGCACTCATCGAAGCAACGGCCCGCGTGCCGGACGTCCACCTCGTAATCATCGGCGAGGGATCGCTGGACGACGAGCTACAGGCGCTCGGCGCGCGGCTCGCGCCCGGCCGCACGCATCACCTCCCCTTCACGCCGCCCGACGCTCTCCGCACGCTCACGCCCGACGCGGACCTCGGCGCGCTCGCGCTCGAGCCACTCACCGAGAGCCTCCGGCTAGCCCTTCCGAACAAGCTCTTCGAGTACGCCGCCGCCGACGTCCCGATTCTCGCCGGGGCCGGCATCGTCCCGCTGCGCGACGCCGTCGAGACGCACGGCGCGGGCGTCGTCGCGGACCCGACCGACGTTCCGGCACTCGCGGACGCGCTGCGGCGCGGGCTCGACCCGGCTGCGCGCCCGGCCTTCCGTGACGGGCTCGTCCGCCTACGCGACACATTTCGGTGGGAGGACGACGCCGCCCGCTTCCGCGACGCGTACGCGAGCCTGCTCGCGCCCTGAGCCCGTAGCTTGGCCCAAGCAACCACGCCTCAGCCATGCGCGCGCTCCTGTTCGCCCTCGCGCTCGTCGCGCTCCCGGCCGCCGCCCAGACCGACGCCTCGGTCATCCCCGCCAGCGCCCCGGGGTGGCTCGCGATGGCGCCGGCCGTCGCCCAGTCCCGCGCTGAGCAGAAGGTCATGCTCGTACACGCCTACGCCGTCTGGTGCGGCTGGTGCGAGCGGATGGACCGCGAGACGTACACGGACTCCACCGTGCAGGCCTACGTCGCCGAGCACTTCGTCGCGACGCGCATAGACCTCGAGAACCAGACCGAGATACCGTTCTTCGAGCACACGATGACGATGGCGGCCCTCGGCCGCGCCTTCGGCGTCGCCGGCACCCCGACGACCGTCTTCGTCGGGCCGGACGGCCAGCCGATCACCAAAATCGCCGGCTTCCGCGATGCCCCGACCCTGCTGCTCGTGATGCAGTACGTCAACGGCGGCACCTACGAGACGGAGTCGTTCCAGCAGTACCTCGACCGGATCAACGGCGTCACACCCGAAGTCCGCTTCAACGTCCCGGACGTCACCGCGGGCTGAACGGACGACGGGCGACGGGCGACGGGCGACGGGCGACGGGCGACGGGCGACGGGCGAAACCTGGCACCCCCCCTTCTACTTGTCATCCCGGACTTGATCCGGGATCTGCCTTTCGCCATTTCTAACCCGACGAATGAGCAAATCAGATCCCGGGTCGAGGCCCGGGATGACATGTTTTGGTTGGTGAGGCAGGCCGATCGGAGCCGTTTCAGCCGACCGGCTCTCCCTTCTCAATCGTTCAATCCCCACCCCGTCTGCGCGTCTCGTACCACGAGGATTACACCGTGCCCCTGCCGGAGCGGCATCCGTTTCCGATGGGCAAGTTCGCCGCTCTCCACCGCCTCCTGCTCCGCGAGGGCGTCATCACTCCCGCCGACGTCGTGCGGCCCCGCGAGGTGGACCGGGCGGACCTGCGCCTCGTCCACACTCCGCGCTACCTCGACGCGCTCATCGGCGGGACGATGACGACGGCCGAGGTGAGGCGGATGGGGCTGCCGTGGAGCCCGGCGCTCGTGCGCCGCAGCCTGCTCGCCGTCCAGGGCACGATCAACGCGGCCACGATGGCGCTCGAAGACGGCGTGGCGGGCAACCTCGCCGGCGGCACGCACCACGCGATGCCCGACGGCGGCGAAGGCTTCTGCGTCCTCAACGACGTCGCCGTCGCGCTGCGCGTTTTGCAGCGGGCCGCGTGGCTTCGGAGCGCGCTCATCGTGGATCTCGACGTGCACCAGGGCAACGGCAACGCAGCGTTCTTCTCGGGCGCGCGCGCATGGCCGGCCGGCGACGTCTACACGCTCTCGGTCCATGGCGCCAAGAACTTCCCGTTCCGCAAGCCACCTTCGACCCGCGACGTCCCACTCGACGACGGGACGGACGACGACGCGTACCTCGACGCGCTCGCGTACCACCTGCCCGCCGCGATCACCGAGTCCCGGCCCGACCTCGTCGTCTACCTCGGCGGCGTCGACGTCATGGCCGGCGACCGCTTCGGGCGCCTCGCGCTGAGCCGTGACGGCCTCGCCC
Organism: Rhodothermales bacterium; assembly: GCA_038233965.1. Classification (GTDB taxonomy): domain Bacteria; phylum Bacteroidota; class Rhodothermia; order Rhodothermales; family Rubricoccaceae; genus DASVSE01. The sequence goes on from JBBSUZ010000039.1 coordinate 3,812, forward strand.
GCCGCGACCGATTCGTGTGCGAGACCGTCCGCGACGCGGGCGTCCCGTTGTGTCTGCTACTCTCGGGCGGCTACGCGCGCAGCGGACGCGATACGCTGCCGGACGAGACGGCGGACCTCCACGCGACGATGTTTCGCGAGGCCCGCGCCGCGTTCGGCTGACCTCGACGGACCCGCTACTCGGGCGAGAACTTGTAGCCGACGCCCCAGACGGTCCGCACGAAGAGAGGGTTGCCGGCGTCGGCCTCAATCTTGGCGCGCAGGCGCTGCACGTGGCTGTCGATCGTGCGGTCGTAGCCCTCGTACGTGATGCCCCAGATACCTTCGAGGAGCTGGGCACGCGTGAACGGGCGCTCGGCGTGGCGCGCGAGGAAGAGCAGCAGGTCGAACTCGCGGACCGTCAGGTGGACCAGTTCGCCGTCTCGGGTCACCTCCCGGCGGACGGCGTCGATGCGCAGCGGGCCGGCCTCGAAGACGTCGGCGGGCGCGGGCTCGGTGCCGAGGCGCTCGCTCACGGCGCGGCTGCGGCGCAGCGCGGCGCGGACCCGGGCGACGACCTCCTGGACGCTGAAGGGTTTGGTGATGTAGTCGTCCGCCCCGACCTCGAGCCCGACGACGCGGTCGAGCTCGTCCGCCCGCGCCGTCAGCAGCAGGATCGGGAGCAGCGCGTGGTCCGCGCGGAGGCGGCGGCAGACGTCGAGGCCGTCGACGCCGGGCAGCATCACGTCGAGCAGCACGAGGTCGGGCGTGGCCGCGGCGACGGCCCTGAGCGCGTCCGGCCCTGTCGCGGCGGTCTGGACGGTGTAGCCGGCGTCCTCGAAGCGCCGGGCGAGCAGGTCGCGGAGGGCGTCGTCGTCCTCGACGACGAGCAGGCGGGCGGGCGTCATGGGTCCGGCGGTGAGGGGCCGGACAAGCTAGGCGGCGGGCGGCGCATGTGCGGGCCGTGTCCGAACGGGCATGCCTCAGCGACGCTTTCGTGACATCTATGGACGCCCTCGTCCGTTCCGTAGGCTCAGATCCTCCCGTCCCGGTGCTCCGTCCGCTCGTCCTGTTCGCCCTCGTCGCCGCCGCCATCCCGGCGGTCGCACAGCCCGCCCCCGAGGCGCTCGTCGGCGCGTGGCGCGCGCGGCAGCTCGGGGCCATGCGCGGCGTGCTGCGCGTCGAGACGGACGAGACGCAGAGCCGCCGCCTCGACGGCCCGCGCGGGACGGTCCGGATCGAGACCCGCGGCACGCTGGCGCTCGGCCGCCACCCGCAGCGGACGGTGACGTCGGCGCGCGTCGACGGCCACGACGTCGAGCCCGAGCGCCTCGAGGCGCTCGAGGCGCGGCTCGGGCGCGCGTTCGGGCACGGCTTCAGCGACGCCTCGCACGGCCCGAGCCTCGTCCCGACGCCGCTCGCACGCGGCACCGCCCCGCGCGGCGTTGCTGATGACGTCGACGGCCGCCCGGCGTGGCGCGTGTCGCTGACGTTCGAGCCGCACCGCGACCGCTCGACACGGGACGGCTCGCGCGGAGGTTCGCACCGAGGCCCACCGCGTGGCGACCGTCCGCCCGGCGACCGACCGCCCGGCGACCGACCGCCCGGCGACCGACCGCCTCGCGACGGCCCGCCCGACGACCGTCCGCACGGCCCGGACCGCGCCGAGGCGTGGTTCACCCGCTCCGCCGACGCCCCACGCCTGCTCCGGATCGTGACGTCCGGCGGGCGACCCGGCGGCGGTACCCTCCGCCGCTCGGTGGACTTCACGCCGGTCGGCGGACTGGACGTCCCGGAGCGCGCGACGGCGGACGTCCGCGTGACGCAGCGCCGCCGCCTGCGCGGCTACACGACGTCGATCTCGGTCGAGGCGCGGTACAGCGGCGCCACCGTCGTCCGGCGCTGAGCCGTCACGCCTTTTTGTACAGATCCGCCTCCGAGACGACCGGCGCGGCCGTCTCCGCGAGCGCCCCGTCCGTGCCCGGCGCGCGGTAGAAGCACGTCCGGTGGCCCGTGTGGCACGCGGCCCCGCCGACCTGCTCGATCCGGAACAGGAGCGCGTCGCCGTCGCAGTCGATCGCGACCGAGCGGACGTGCTGGACGTGCCCGCTCGTCTCGCCCTTGACCCAGACCTTCTGGCGGGAGCGGCTCCAGTACGTCATCACGCCCGATTCGAGCGTCTGCCGGAGCGTGTCGCGGTTCATGTAGGCCAGCATCAGCACGTCGCCCGTGGCGTCGTCCTGCGCGACGCAGGCGACGAGGCCGGCGGCGTCGAAGCGGGCGGCGTCGATCAGGGGCTGGGGGTCGGAGACGGTAAACGGCATCGGGGCGCGGAAGGTGAGCCCGGCCTACCCGCGACGCCGGGCGCGGAGCCGCCCCGGACGTGACATCGCAGAGAATGCAAACGCGGGCGGTGCACCCGGGACCGCCGTCCGGCGTATCTCGCCTGCCACCCGACCCGACTTCCGATGCCGAAACTCCTCCTCCTCGCCTCCCTCATCGCCGTCGCGGGCTGTGCCGACCAGACGCCGGCAGCCGGCGACGTCCCGACCATCGACGCACCGGCGCTCGAGCGCTTCGACGACGGCGCGACCGTCCCCGGCTTCGCCGCCTTCCGCGACTCGCTGACGGCCATCGTCGCGCGCCGCGACACGGCCGCGCTGCTCGCGACCGTCGCGGACGGGGCGCGCCTCTCGTTCGGCGACGACGCGGGCGGGCCGGACGGATTCCGGTCCATGTGGTTCGGCGGCACGCCGCCCGAGGGCGTCTCGGCGTGGGACCGCCTCGGCAGCCTCCTCTCGGCCGGCAGCGTCGACGAGGACGGGGCGGTCATCATCCCGTTCGTCTTCGGCGCGTGGCCCGACAGCATCGACGCGTTCTCGCACGTCGCGGTCGTGCCCGAGGGCGACGGGACCGTCGAGGCGCGCGCGGCTGCCTCCGACACGTCGGCCGTCGTCGCGCGCATCGGCACCGTGATCCTGCCCCGCGACGGCGCTGCGGCCGGCGGCTACCAGGGCGTCCGTACGCCGGACGGCCAGATCGTCTACGTCCCCGAGACGCGCGCGATGAGCCAGACCAGCTACCGCGCGACGTTCTTCCCGGACGACGCCGGTGCGTGGAAGCTCCAGTCGCTCGTCGCGGGCGACTAGCCAGGTGGCTCGAGGTACGTAGTTCGAGGACGAAGAGACCGTTGACTGGCACGTACCCCGAACCACTTGAAGCCCGCTCCGGAATGGCCCCTCTCAACGGTCCAAGGCCGGCCTATCCAGCGTCAACCCGCACGTCCGTGTCCAACTCGCTCGCCCACCGCCTCTGGCTCGCGCCGCGCCGCGCGCTCGTGGCCGCGGTGCGGTGGTACCAGCGCGTCGTGTCGCCGCTGACGCCACCGACCTGCCGGTACGCCCCGACGTGCTCGCAGTACACCGTCGAGGCGCTGTCGCGGTACGGCGTGCTCTACGGCGGCGCGCTCGCGCTGTGGCGGATCGCGCGCTGCCAGCCCTTCGGCGGCCACGGCTGGGACCCGCCGCGGCCCTTCGGCCAGCCCGCCCCGCCGGCCCCGTGGGACGCAGACCCGCCCGGCGGAACGGACCCCGAGGCGGCGGGTTGAGCCCGTCACGCCCGCTCCGACTGCATGAATCCGATGTCACCCGACGACCGCGACCGCCCCGTCACCTGCGCCGTCATCAGCATTACCGACGACGCGACCGAGGACCACGACGCGAGCGGGACCCGCATCAAGGACCTCTTCCACGAGGCCGGCTACCGCGTCGAGTTCTACCGCATCGTCCCGGACGACGGCGAGCGCATTCGGGCCGTCCTGCTGCACCTCGCCGGGCGCGTCGAGGTCGTCGTGACGTCGGGCGGGACGGGCATCGCGCGCAGAGACACGACGATCGAGGTCGCGCAGCGGCTCGTGCGCAAGCCGCTGCCGGGCTTCGGCGAGCTTTTCCGCATGCTCGCCTTCACCGAGTTCGGCACGTCGGCGATGCTCACGCGCGCGATGGCCGGCCTCTACGGCCGCGAGGACGGCCCGGTCACGACGCTCCTGTTCTGCTGCCCGGGCGCCGTCGAGTCGGTCCACCTCGCGATGGAGCGGCTCGTCCTGCCGGACCTGAAGCGGCTCGTCTGGGAGGCCGTCCGCCAGCCCGCCGCCGAGCCCGAACGGGCGCCCGACGCGGCCGCCCCGCTCTGAGGGCAGCGGGCAGCGGGCAGCGGGCAGCGGGCAGCGGGCAGCGGGCGAAAGCAACTGACCCGCCGCCCGACATCAAACGCGTCGACGCTCGACGTCAAACGCGTCGACGCTCGACGTCAAACGCGTCGACGCCCGACGTCAACCGCGTCAACGCCCGACGTCAACCGCCGCCCTCCATTCTTGTCATCCTGAACTCGTTTCAGGATCTGCATTTCATCGGGTGTCTAGAAAGGCGCAAGGCAGATCCTGAAACGACTTCAGGATGACATACTTTTGTTGAATCGATACACTGGACGAATATATTTCAGCCATCTGATTTTCAACCGTTCAACCGTTCAACCGTTCAACCTTTCAACCCTCGCGGAGGAGGGTGAGGACGCCGGCCTCGGCCGGGCGCAGGCCGTCGGGCACGCCCGAAGCTGCGGCGAGGCGCTCGGCGAAGCCGCCGGCGCGGTAGGCGTCCAGCACGTCCGGGTGGACGTAGTACTGGCGGCAGACGGCGACCGTGTTGCCGAGCAGGCCCGAGACCGCCTTGATGGCGACCGTGACCGATTTCTCGGCGTCGGCGTCGGCGTCCATCTCGGCGAGCGCCTCGGCCGCGGCGACGGTCCCGCCCCACGTGCGGAAGCTCTTGGCCGAGACGTCGTCGTCGGCCATCGTCTCGCGGAGGTAGGCGTTGACGTCCGCCGAGCCGAGCGTGGCCGTGCGGCCGTCGGCCGTGCGGTACTGGAAGAGGTCGTGGCCGGGGAGGTCGCGGCAGGCGCGGACGAGCCGGGCCAGCTTCTGGTCCGCTACGGACAGCGCGTGCTCCTTCGCGCTCTTGCCGACGAACGAGAGCGTCAGCCCGCCCTTCGCGAACGCGACGTGCTCGTCGCGCAGCGTCGTCAGCCCGAACGTGCCGTTGGTGCGCGCGTACTCGGCGTTGCCGACCCGGATGAGCGTCTCGTCCAGCAACCGGACGGCGAGCGCGGCGACGCGGTCGTGCGTGAGGCCTCGGCCGGCGAGGTCGTCCGCGACGCGGGCGCGGAGCGCGGGCAGCGCCTCGCCGAAGGGCACCATCCGGTCGAACTTGACGCGGTTGGCGTGCTCGGTCCAGCGGTCGTGGTAGCGGTACTGCTTGCGGCCGCGCGCGTCGCGGCCCGTCGCCTGGAGGTGGCTGCGCGGGTCGGTCGCGATCCAGACGTCGGTCCACGCCGGCGGGATGACGAGCGCGTCGATCCGCCTGCGGACGGCCTTCGAGGCGAGCGAGCCGTCGGGCATGCGGTACGAGAAGCCGGTGCCGGCGCCGCGGCGCGTGATGGCGGGGCGCGTGTCGTCCGCGTAGCGGAGGCCGGCATCGGCAGCGTCGGGAGTCGTCATCGGTTGGGTCGGTCGGGGCCGCAGTACGGGTTGGACGTCGGCTTCGGTTCCGCGGCTGGTACGTCTGCACTATGCCGGGGCACGATCTGAGGCGCACTTTCCGGCCGACTCCGCCCCCACCCCGATGCGCCCACTCGTTCTCGCCCTTCTCGCCTGCGCGGTCGCGCTGCCCGCCGCACACGCCCAGACCGTCGCCGACTCGGTCGAGGTCGCCGAGCCCGCGCCGCGGCCGCGCCCTCGCCCGGTCGCCCGCCCGCGAACGGCCCCGAGCCGGTCGGCCGGCACCGGCGCGCACCGCCTCTCCGGCCCGCGCGTCGGGCTGACGCTGCTGAGCCCGGACAACGTTCGCGAGATCAACCGCGTGTTCGGCGACTGCACGAGGCGCGACCCCTACTCCGGCACGTGCGAGAACTCGACCGTCATCTCGCCCGGCGCGCCCGTGATCACGCAGTTCGGGTGGCAGTTCGAGCGGCCGATGGCCGAGACCGCGAACGGCCTCACCATCGTGACCGAGCTGGTGGGGCTCGTCGGCGGGCTGGAGCGCGGGATCTTGCTGCCGAGCGGCTCGCTCATCGTCGGCGTGCGGACGGCGCGGGGGCTTGAGTTCGGCCTCGGCCCGAACCTCTCGGCGACGGGCGCGGGTTACGCGATCACGGCCGGCTTCGCGAACCCGGTCGGCGATATCAACGTGCCCGTCAACATCGCCGCCGTGCTCGGCAAGGGCGGGCCGCGCATCAGCCTGCTCGTCGGCCTGACGTTCGCGGAGGGGCGTTACTGACGGCTGGCGCGCCGGACGGTGCGGCAGCCGGCGGCGCGCGCACCGGGGTAGCTTCCGGAAGTCCTCCCGCGCCACAATGCCTCCGCCGTTCCGCCTCACCAACACGCTCAGCCGGCAGGTCGAGACCGTCGAGCCCGCCGCCTTCACCGACGCCGGGCAGCCGCTGCTGCGCTTCTACTCGTGCGGCCCGACGGTCTACTCGTACGCCCACATCGGCAACTTCCGGACGTTCCTGACGGCCGACCTCGTCGTGCGGCCGGGCGAGGCGCTCGGGGGGGCCGTCCGCGACGTCAGCAACGGCACGGGCGGCGGGCCCCTCACCGAGGCCGGCGTGGGCGGCGCGGGCGGCGAGGACAAGATGCAGAAGGCCCTTCAGTCCAAGGAGGGCGCGGCCTTCGCCAACGTCTGGGACCTCGCCCGCCACTACACCGACGCCCTCCTCCGGGACTGGCGCGCGCTCGGCCTGCGCGACCCGGACGTCCGCCCGCGCGCGACCGAGCACGTCCGCGAGCAGATCCGCGCCGTCGAGCGGCTGATCGAATCCGGCCACGCGTACGAGACCGAGGACGGCGTCTACTTCCACGTCCCCTCGTTCCCGGCCTACGGCCAGCTCTCGGGCAACACGGACGCCGAGGCGCTCGTCGTCGACGCCCGCGGGACGGTGCAGGACGGCGGCAAGCGCGACCCGCGCGACTTCGCGCTCTGGAAGAAGGACGACGCGCACCTCATGCAGTGGTTCAGTCCCTTCGAGAGCGGACCCGCTGGCGGATGGGGCTTTCCGGGCTGGCACCTCGAGTGCTCCGTGATGGCGCAGAAGTACCTGGGCGACACGATCGACCTGCACGGCGGCGGGGAGGACCTCCGCTTTCCGCACCACGAGTGCGAGATCGCGCAGGCCGAGGCGCTCTCGGGCCAGACGTTCTCGCGCTACTGGATCCACACCCGGTTTCTGCAGGTCGAGGGCGAGAAGATGTCCAAGAGCCGCGGCAACTTCCTCACCCTGCACGACCTCATGGCGACGCCGGAGGACGGTGGCCGGGCCGAGTGGGGCGCGCCCGTCGATCCGCTCGCGCTGCGCCTGGTCCTGATCTCGGGCCACTACGCGCGGCCGTTCAACCTCACGCGCAAGGCGCTCGACGACGCCCGCAAGAACGTCCGTCGCTACGCCGAGGCCCTTCAGGCCGCCGAGGCCGCGCAGGGCGACGGCCCGGACGTCCTCGCCGACGTGCTCTCTGCCGCGGGCGACGAGATGCTGGCCGCGATGGCGGACGACCTCAACACGCCGCTCGCATTGGCTGCTGCATACCGTGGGGCTAGTGCTATCCGGAATATTGGAGCCCATTCTCCAAGTCTGAGCGCCGCGTCAGGAGCATCTGCGCTGGCATTCCTCGACCGCGTTCAGGCGCTGCTCGGGATCGTCCGCGCCGAGATCCCGGTCGAGGCGGAGGACGCGGGCGCCGACCCGCTCGCGGCCGAGGTCGAGACGCTGCTCGCGCAGCGCGCCGAGGCGCGCGCCGCCAAGGACTGGCCCCGCGCCGACGCGATCCGCGCCGCGATCGACGCGCTCGGCGTCGTCGTGATGGACACGCCCGCCGGCCCGACGTGGACCCGCCGCGACGCCTGACGTCTGGTGGTCGGGCGCGCGAACGGCCGGCGCGTTGGCCAGGCCGGGTGCCATCCGGACGGACGAAGACGCCCCGGCGGGGCGTCTCTACGGGGCGCTCGGATGGAACAAACGGGAGCGTCCGGATCGCACTCCCCACTCCCCCCTCCCCACTCCCCCATCCCCAATCCCCAATCCCCAATCCCCAATCCCCACGATGCCCTACGACGCGACCGACTACTCGTACCTCGACGGCGGCCTGAAGCGCATGCTGGACCGGCTCCAGCACGAGGGCACGGCGACGAAGGACCTCGACGCGGACCAGTTGCTCCGAGACGACCCCAACGCGGTCGTCCTCGGGCTGCTGTTCGACCAGCGCGTCCTCGCCGAGACGGCGTTCTGCGGGCCGCTCAAGCTCAAGCAGCGCCTCGGGCACCTCGACATGGCGCAGGTCGCGGCGATGGACGCCGAGGCGTTCCAGACCGTCTTCGCCGAGACGCCGGCCATCCACCGCTTCACGTCCACGATGGCGGCGCGGACGCAGGAGGTCGCCGGGCACCTCGCCGAGCGCGGCGGCGCGCAGACCCTGTGGGAGACGGGCACCGCGGCCGAGGTCGAGAAGCGGGTCCAGACGCTGCCGGGCTTCGGTCCGCTCAAGGCCAAGAAGCTGGCGCACTGCCTCGTCTACTTCGGCCACCGCGACCTCAGCGAAGACTGACCGGGGCGACCGCGATAACGAGTCCGAAAGAGGAACGCGGTCGGCACCGACCGCCGGGTCGCCCGTTAGGATTACCCCCCACACACGCCCCCGCTCTCATGGACGCGCGCGACGCCGGCAACCTCGTCGGACAGCTTCTGGTGTACGGATTTCTCATCGCCGCCGCCATCTATCTCGTCCGACGCGCGCTCGGCAACCGGAAGCGGCCCGACTGAGCGAACGCCACGCGGCGCGGGCGAGCGCCGTCATCGGCGCGAGAGGACGACGCCGGCGCGCTCGGCGAGCCGGAGCGTCCACGCGAAGCGGCCGGCGAGCTTGGCGTCCAGCGTCCGCGCCGAGTCCTCGTCGTACACGGTGATGCGTGGCCAGTCGACGGGCTCGGAACCCGCGACGAGCGGCGATCCGTCGGTCGTGAACGTGCCCGACACGCCGGCGGCGAGGGCGGCCTCGGTCAACGCGCCCCCGGCGAAGCCGAAGGCCGTGCGGCCGTACGGGAACGCGAGCGGCGGGCGCTCGACACCGAGTTCGTCACGGAGCCAGCGCAGGTTGACGCCGAGGTCCGCTGCGAAGGCGTCCGGCCGGCCCGAAAAGTCGGCGTGCGTATGCGTGTGCGCGCCGATCGTCACCAGCGGATCGGCGCGGAGCGCACGGAGCTGCGCCGGCGTCGCCGGGCGGTAGGCATCGGGCGGGAGCGCGTCGCGGTGCGCAGTCGCCCAGTCGTCGAACGGGAACGGGGCAGCGGCGCCCGCGAATGAGCTGGCGACGAAGACGGTCGCGGGTACACCGAGCGCGCGCAGGATCGGGACGGCGGCGTCTGCCACGTTGCCGTAGATGTCATCGAACGTGACGGCGACGCGGCGCGGGGCGCGGCCACGGTCTGCCATCAGGTCGGCGAGCGAGACGAACGTCCACCCACGCTCCTGCAGGCCGGCGACCTGTGCGGCGAAGCGCGCCGGCGTCACGTTGAGCGTCGGCGCGGGCAGGCCGGGCACGGCGGGCGAGACGCGGTGGTAGACGAGGATGCCGCACGAGGCGTCGCGGGCGGGCCCGAGCGCGGCGTGCAGGCCGGCCGCAGCCCAGCCTGACACGTAGCGGACGGCGGTGTCGGCAGTCATGTGAGCGTGGAGTCGTGCAGCCGGCGGGCGGACTGGCGAATGATCATCCCCGGTGTGCCGGGGGCGTCCAGAACGTCGAGCGCGTCCGTTCCGGGCGGGACGTCGAGCGGCGGGCCGTGGCCGAGCGCGGCGAGGTAGACGCGGCGCATGACCTCCGCGCTGCGCTCCCACGAGAAGTGCCGCGCCCGGGCGACGGCCGCTGCGCTCATCCGGTCGTAAGCGCCCGCGTCCGCCGCGACGCTCCGAATGCCACGGACGAGGCCGTCGACGGCAGCGGCGGGCGTCGTGACGGGCACCTTCACGCCCGAGCACGGCGTGACGATGTCGCGGACGCCCTGGTGGTCCAGGCAGATCACGGGCAACCCGCGCCCGAGCGCTTCGAGGACGACGTTGCCCGAGGTGTCGCGGAGGCTCGTGAAGACGAGTGCGTCGGCGGCGTCGTAGACGGCGTTCATCGCGGGGTGCGGGACGAGGCCGGGCGCGCTCACGCCAGGCAGTCGCGCGAAGTCGGCTCGGCGCGGGCCCTCGCCGAGCACGCGCAGCGTCACCGCGCCGGGGCTCTCGCGGCCGAGCCGCTCCATCGCGCGGATCATGAGGTGTGCGCCCTTGCGGTTGAGGCAGTCGCCGACCCAGAGCAGGCGCAGCGGGCCCGGCGCGCGGTCGGCCCAGCGGCGCGGCACGCCGACGTCGCGCGTTCCGGTCTCGAGCAGACGCACGGGCGCGACGCCGATCCAGCGGCGGACGTCGGCGTCGGCGGTCGAGTTGGCGGCGAGGAAGGGCGTGGCGGCGCGGGCGGCGTGGCGCAGACGGCGCCCACCGACGAGCTGGAGGCGGTTGAGGACGCTCCGCACGCCCTCGCAGACCGCCATCCTCGCCCCACCCGAGAGCAGGAATCGCGCCGGCACGTTCTGCGTCCCGCCGACGGGCCCGAGCACGAACGGCCGGCCGAGCCGCCAGCCGTAGCCCGGCTCGCGGAAGCTCACCCAGTTGACATGATGGACGAGGTCGAACGGCGCGGCGGCATCCAGGACGCGGGCGAGGGCGAGCGCGCGGCGCTGCCAGTGCGCGTAGGCGACCCACGTGCCGCCTGGCATCCGCTTCAGCGCCTGCTCGACCGGCGAGGGGGCGAGGAATGCCCAGTTGATGCCCGAAGCGCTGCCGTGCGCCGCGATCTCAGCCTCAGAAGGCCCCGCCTGGCAGATCACCGTCGTGTCGAAGTGGCGCGCGCTCGCGACGGCCCGGTGCCACCCGACGGTGCAC
>JBBSUZ010000040.1:0-14716 GCA_038233965.1 Rhodothermales bacterium
CGCCTCGGCTTCCTCGCGCGCCGCCGCAACGGGCAGCCGCAGGGCGACTGGCACCACAAGCCGGAGAACAACATCCACACGCTCCGCAACCGCCTCGACTACGCCGCGCTCATCGAGACGGCCATCGAAGAGGCGCCGGCCACGGACCCGCTCGAGCCGCTCGCGCAGGAAGTCTAAGGCGTGAGGTACAGGGTTCGGGGTACGGACATGTACCGATCGTCTCGTTCACTTCGTACCCCGATCCTCGACCCCCGACCCCGTGGCGCAGCCAACCATCGACCTCGACGCCTACGCCCGCCCCGCCGCCGACCCGGCCACGCTCGCCGCGCGCCGCGAGGCGCTGCTGGACCAGATGGGCTGGATCGAGGACGAGGCGACCGCCCTCGGCCCGCTCCTCGGCGCGCTCCCCCCGTGGGCCGTCGAGAAGGCACCTCTACCGACCGACCTCTCGGTCAACGCCACCCTGGCAGCGCTCGCCCGCCTCGACCGCGAGACGCTCGCGACGTGGTTCGACGCCGACGCGCCCGCCGATCTCACGCTCGCGCTCCCGGAACCGCCCGAGACTGACGCGGCGCTCGACGCGCTCCTCGCCGACGTCGCCGCCGCCCGTCGCGACCTCCGCGCCCGCGCCGAAGCGCTCGACCCGGCCGCGTGGGCGCGCGCCGTGAGCGTCAACGGCGACGCGACGGACCTGTACGGGGCCGTCCTGAGGATCGTGCAGCACGACGCCGACCGGCTCAAAGAGATCGCCTACCGCCTCCCCGAGGCTGACGTGACGATGCGGCCGCCGACGCCGTGACGCGGCTCGCGCTCTGCGTGCTCGCCGGTGCGCTGGCCGGGTGCGGGCTCGTCGGCGAGGCGTTCGTCATGCCGCAGACGCGCCCGGTCGGGCCGCCGCCGCAGGACGTCCATGCCCGGAGCGTGCGCGTGACGTCGGACGCCGGGCTTCCGCTCGCGGGCTGGTACCTCGCCGGACCGCCTGGCGCGCCGACCGTCGTGCTGCTCCACGGCGTCACGGACGACCGCCGCACGATGCTGCCACGCGCCCGCCTGCTCCGCGACGCCGGCTTCGGCGTGCTCATGGTCGACGGCCGCGGCCACGGCGAGAGCCCGCGTCAGCGCGTCACGTACGGCGCGCGCGAGCACTTCGACGCGACCGCCGCCGTCGAGTGGGTCCGCCGCCGTCGGCCGAATACGCGGGTCGGCGTCGTCGGGATCTCGCTCGGCGGGGCGGGCGCTGCGCTCGCCGGCGAGCACCTCGGCGCCGACGCCGTCGTGCTCGAGTCCGTCTTCGCCACGCTCGAAGAGGCGACCGACAGCCGGCTGCGCCGCTGGTCCGGCCCCGTCGCCCACACCCTGCGCGACATCCTCGACGACCAGTCGGACCGCCTGCTCGGCGTGCCGGTGGACTCGGTCGCGCCCGTCCGCTCCGTCTCCCGCCTCGGCGTGCCCGTGTTCGTCGCGGGTGGCGAAGACGACCCGTTCACGCCCGAATCCGAGACGCGCCGCCTCGCCACCGCCGCCCGCGCCGCCGTGTGGATCGTGCCGGGCGCGGGCCACGAGGACCTCTACCGCGCCGACCCGGCCGGCTACCGCATCCACGTCCTCGCCTTCCTGAACGAGAGCCTGAGGTGACACGACGGGGCACGCGCGGCGTGCGATCTTGACGGCCCGCCCGACCCGTTCCTGATGGCCAAAGGCAACCGCCGCGCGTCGACCGGCGCGTCCTTCGACGACCTCGCGACCGCCTTCCGCCACGGCCGCTTCCAGCCGCTGTACTTCCTCTACGGCGAGGAGGGCTTCCTCATCGACGAGCTCCAGGCGCTCGCGATCGAGCATGCCGTCGAGCCCGCGACGCGCGACTTCAACCTCGACGTCGTGTTCGGGCCCGAGGCGTCCGCGCCGGCCGTGCTCGCGCAGTGCGCCCAGTTCCCGATGATGGCTGAGCGCCGGCTCGTCGTCGTGCGCGGCTTCGAGAAGCTGGACCAGAACATCCTGTTCAAGGAGTACGCCGAGCGCCCGAACCCGTCCGCGACCGTCGTCCTGATCTGCACGGGCAAGCCGAACCTCTCGGCGCACCCGTACCGCGCGCTTCGCGAGCACGCGGTCGCCGGCGAGTTCCCGGCCTACAAGGAGCGCCAGATCCCGGCGTTCGTCGAAGGGCGGCTGAAGCGCGCGCGCGTCGAGGCGGAGAGTGGGGCGTCGGCGATGCTCGCCGAGCTGGCCGGGACCGACCTGCGGACCGTCGCCAACGAAGTCGACAAGCTGGTCGCGTTCGTCGGCGACCGCAAGCGGGTCACGCGCGACGACGTCGTGCAGGCGGCGGGCCACAGCCGCGACGAGAACCCGTTCGAGCTGCAGTCCGCTCTCGCTGCCGGCGACGCCCGCCGCGCCCTCGCCATCGCCGACGCGCTCGTCGTGCGCGCGTCCAACGGTCGGTCCGAGGCGATCAAACTCGTCGCCCTCCTCTCTGCGTACTTGCTGAAGCTGTGGCGACTGACAGGATGTCTGAACCAGAACCTGCCGGAGCCGCAGCTGGCCGGACAGATCGGCGTACCGCCCTTCACCATCCCCGAGTACGTCCGCGCCGCCCGGAACTACGGACCGAACGGACTCCGCCGGGCGCTCGACGCCCTGTTAGCGGCCGATCTGGAGCTGAAAGGAGGGTCTCGCCGCGATGAACGACTCATCCTGTTGCTCGCCCTCCGCCGCGCTGCGGCACCGGGCCGGGAACCCGCGTCTAGGAAAGTTCCCGATAAGGTTCCCGTTCGGGCCTGACACCCGTCGGTGGGCACGGTCCTTGTCGAAACAGGTAGTACTGACACCCTGCCACCGGGCCCGCGCCGGTCCTCTCCCTCGACCCTCCTGCCGCTATGCCGACCCTCAAGAAGCAGACGTTCGCCAAGGCCGACGCGCCCGTCCAGACGCCGACGTCGAAGAACCACGCGGTTCTGGTCGCGATGACCGACGAGGACCTGATGTCGCAGTTCCAGATGGGGACGGTCGAAGCGTTCGACATCCTCGTGAGCCGCTACCACGACTCGCTGACGAACTACATCTACCGCTTCCTCGGCGACATCAAGGAGTGCGAGGACCTCCTCCAGGAGACGTTCCTGCGGGTCTACCGCAACCGCCACAGCTACCGCCGAATCGCCAAGTTCTCGACGTGGCTGTACACGATCGCCGGCAACCTCGCCCGCTCGGAGTACCGCAAGCGCAAGCGCCGCCGGCTGTACTCGCTCCAGTCCGTGAACCGCGACGACGAGGAGTATGAGGTCGAGATCCCGGACGAGACGTTCCTGCCGGACAAGCACGCCGAGTCCACGATCCAGGACCGCCACATCCAGGACGCGCTCGCGCAGATCCCCGAGGAGTTCCGCGAGGTCGTCGTCCTCCGCGACGTCCAGCAACTCGCCTACGAGGAGATCGCGGACATCACGGGCCTCCCGATGGGCACGGTCAAGTCGCGCATCAACCGCGGCCGCACCAAGCTCCAGGGCATCCTCCGCGACGTGTACACGCCCGAGGAGATCTAGAACGTCGGTGGCAGACCAGACGAGACCGGCCGGTGGACGCGATGTCCGCCGGCCGGCTTTTTTATGTTCGGCCGGTGCTCCACCCGCTCTCTCCGACCGTCGTCGTGACCGGCGGGCGCGCGCCCGTCGCGCTCGACCTCGCGCGTCACCTCGCCGCTGCCGGCTGCCGCGTCGTCGTGGCGGAGAGCATGGCGTGGCCGATCACGCGGACGTCCAGATCCGTCGCGCGGAGCGTGCGCGTGCCGCCGCCGCGCCAGGAGCCCGCCGCCTTCCTCGACGCGCTCGAACGGATCGTAGGCGACGAGCACGCCCGTCTCATCGTCCCGACATGCGAGGAGACGTTCACGGTCGCCCGGCTCATCGAACGCGGCGTGCCCGTCCTGACGTCGCCGCTGGACGTCCTCGGGCGGCTACACGACAAGGGCGCGTTCGCGGAGACGGCGGCGGCGGCGGGCGTCCGCGTCCCGGAGACGCACCGGATCACGTCCCGTCCCGAGCTCGCGCCGTTCCTGACGGACGACTGGGTCCTCAAGCCCGCCTTCTCGCGCTTCGGCACCGACGCGCTCGTCCCGCCGCACCGTCCGCGCGCCCTCGCCGCGCTCCGCCCGACGCCCGAGCGCCCGCTCGTCGCACAGCGGTTCGTGCCCGGCCAGCAGGTCTGCACGTACGCCGTCGCCCACGCCGGCCGCGTCGTGGCGCAGGCCGCGTATGCGACGCCCTACGTCGCGGGCCGCGCCGGCGTCTGGTTTCACCACGAGCCGCACGCCGAGGCGCTCACCGCGACGCAGCGGATCGCCGCCCACACTGGCTTGACGGGCCAGGTCGCGCTCGACGTCATCGAAGACGCCGACGGTCGTGCCTGGGCGATCGAGTGCAACCCGCGCGCGACGAGCGGCCTCCACCTCTTCCGCGGCGAGCCTGCCTTCGCCCGCGCGATCCTGCATCCCGAGTCCGTCGACGCACCCGTCGAGCCGAGCGGCCGCGACGCGATGCTGGCCCTGCCGATGCTTGCCGCCGGCCTCTCGGCTCGCTTCGACCGTCCGTGGCGGGCGGCCTTCGCCTCGGCCCACGACGTCGCCTCGGACGCCCGCGACCGGCGCCCGGCTGTCGGGCAGCTGCTCACGCTCGCGACGTTCCTCGCCCGCTCCGCGCGCCACGGCGTCGCGCCGCTCGCCGCGACGACGCACGACATCGAGTGGAACGGGGAGGGGAGTGGCGACGAATGACCCCCACCCACCGCGCGCCCATGTCCGTTCTCGTCACCGGCGCGACCGGCTTCCTCGGCGGGGCCGTCGCCCGCCAGCTCGCCGCCCGCGGCGACACGGTCGTCGGGACGGGACGCGACGCCGACGCGGGAGCCGCTCTCGAGCGCGACGGCGTCCGCTTCCTGCCGCTCGACCTGACCGACGGCGACGGCGTGCGGGCGGCCGTCGCCGGGCACGACGCGGTCGTCCACAGCGCCGCGCTCGCCGCCGCGTGGGGGCGGGCGGCCGACTTCTGGGCCGCCAACGTCGTCGGGACGCAGCACGTCGTCGAGGCCTGTCTCGCATCGGGCACGCGCCGCCTCGTCCACATCTCGACGCCGTCGCTCTGTTTCGACATCGGCTCGCGGACCAATGTCTCAGAGACGGACCCGCTGCCCGTGCTCCCGACGACCGCCTATGCCGCGACGAAGCGCGTCGCCGAGGCGCTCGTGCAGGCCGCGATGCGGGACGGGCTCGACGCCGTCGTGCTCCGCCCGCGCGCGATCTACGGGCCGGGCGACCGCGTCGTGCTCCCGCGCCTCGCCGCCGTGCTCCGCGCCGGCCGCATGCCGCGCATCGGCGACGGCCAGAACGTCGCGAGCGTGACGTACATCGGGACGGCCGCCCGCGCCGTCCTCGCGTGTCTCGACGTGCCCGTCCTCGCCCGTCGCCTCTACCACGTCGCCGATGGGGAGCCAGTCCGCGTGTGGGACATGATCGACCGCCTCGCCGCTGCCCTCGACGTCCCGGCCCCGACGCGCCGTCTCTCCACCCGCCGCGCACTCGCCGCGGCGTCGTTCCTCGAGTGGTGGACGCGCCGCGCCGGCCTCGACCGCGAGCCGCCGCTGTCGCGCTACGGTGTCTCGGTCCTCACCCACACGCAGACCCTCGACGTCTCCGCCCTCCGCGAGGACCTCGGCATCGCCGGCGAGACGAACGTCGAGCGCGGGCTGGTGGAGTGGGTCGAGGAGCAGACGGCGTGAGCGGGCGCGTGCTGGTCCGAATGCATCAGGCCGCGCACTCCGGGCGCGCGTAGTCTGCACGTCCCGATCCGACCGCGACCGTGGCGCTCCGCCTGACCCTGCTCGACGCCGGCTACTGCACGGCCCCCGAGGCCGCCGCCGTCGCGGGTGGGCGGTGGCGCGCGCGCCGCTTCCCCGCTGGCATCGCCCTGGTGGAAGGCCTCGACGTCGGGCCCGTCCTGTTCGACACCGGCTACGCGCCGCGCTTCTTCGACGCGACGCGCCCGTTCCCGTACCGCCTCTACCGCTGGACGACGCCGACAGTCGTGCGCCCGGACCAGACGGCGGTGGCGCAGCTCGCCGCCCGCGGCATCGCGCCCGAGTCGGTCCGCCACATCATCCTCTCGCACCTCCACGCCGACCACGTCGCCGGCCTGCGCGACTTTGCGGCCGCCGAGATCCACGTTCGCCCCGAGGCCGCCGCCTTCGTGCGGGGCCTGAGCGGCTTGCGCGCCGTCCGCGCCGGGTTCATCCCGGCGCTCCTGCCCGACGACTTCGCCGAGCGTGTCCGTCCGATCGAACGCCGCATCGCGCTGCCCGGCGGCCTCGCGCCGTTCCGCGACGGATTCGACGTGCTCGGACTCACGGCGATTCCGCTGCCCGGCCACGCGCCCGGACAGATCGGCCTGTATCTCGAGCCCGAGGGCGGCCCGCCAACGCTCCTCGCCGCCGACGCTGCGTGGACCCTGGACGCGCTCCGTCGCGGCGCCCCGCTGCCACGCCTCGGCCGAGCGATCCTGCACGACGTCCGGGCGACGCGCGAGACGCAGTGGGCGCTCTCCCGCCTGATGCGCGACCGGCCCGACCTCCGCGTCGTCCTCTCACATGACGCGCCATGACGAGCCGTCTGCGCCTGCTCGGCAGCTACCTGCGCACACGCCGGCTCATGCAGCCCGGCCGCTGGCCGTCGCGCGATGCGCTCGAGGCGTGGCAGCACCGGCAGGTCCGGCAGCACATCGCCCGCGTCGTCACGAGGTCCGCGTTTCACCGCGAGCGCTTCACGAGCGTCGCCGGCTGGCGTTCGGTCCCGACCGTTAGGAAGGAAGAGACGATGGCGCGCTTCGACGACGCCAACACGGCCGGAGTACGGCTGAAAGAGGCGCTCGCCGTCGCTGTCCGCGCCGAGCGGGAGCGGGACTTCGCACCATTACTCTCGAATGGGATCGCCGTCGGGCTGTCCTCCGGGACGTCGGGGCACCGGGGCGTCTTTCTGGCGTCGGCGTCGGAGCGGGACGCGTGGGCCGGGGCGATCCTGGCTCGCGTGCTCCCGCCGGGCGGACTTCTGCGGCGCCACCGCGTCGCGTTCTTCCTCCGCGCGTCGAGCGCCCTCTACTCGCGCGTCGGGAGCACGCGAATCGCATTCGACTACCACGATCTCCTCGATCCGTTCGGTCAGCACCTCGCCCGACTCAATGCGTCGCCGCCGTCGATCCTGGTCGCGCCGCCGTCCGTGCTCCGGATGCTGGCGGCCGAAATTGGAGGGATGCTCCGCATTGCGCCCGAGCGCGTCGTGAGTGTTGCCGAGGTGCTGGACGACGTCGATCGGATCGTCATCGAGGAGGCGTTCGGCGCTCCCGTGCATGAGGTGTATCAGGCGACGGAAGGGTTTCTCGGCGCGACATGCCCGCGGGGCACGCTCCACCTCAACGAGACGCACCTCGTGGTCGAGCGCGAGATGCTGGACGGCGTCCGGTTCACGCCCGTCGTGACCGACTTCTCGCGGAGGACGCAGCCTGTGCTCCGGCATGCGCTCGACGATGTGCTCGTGCTCCGAGACGAGCCGTGTCCGTGCGGGAGCCTGATGACGGCGCTCGCACGCGTCGAAGGGCGACGGGACGACGCCTTCGTGCTCCCGAGTCAGGCCGGGAGCACATCCGTCACGGTCTTCGCCGACTTCATCCGCCGCGCCATCCTCCTCGGAGCCGACCGGGCCGAGGCATACACGGCGCACCAGCATGCGGATGGCCGTGTCGAAGTCTCGATTCGAGTCCCAGACAGCGAGCGGGACACGGCCGAGACAGGGGCCCGCCAGGAGTTGGAGCGTCTCTGGACGACCGTCGGAGCCGTTCCCCCGCACGTCACGTTCCTCGCACCACCGCCCGACACGTTCGGCCCGGTCAAGCTGCGCCGCGTCACGCGCGAGCACCGGCCCGCCGCAGCATGAGCGCCCGCCGCCTGACCCACGACGAGGCACTCGCGCGCCTCGACGCCTCGCCGGACATGCACGCGCCGTTCCTCACCGCGATGCTCCGCGACGGGAGCACGGCGTACGTCGCCAACGCACCGGCCGTCCTTCACCTCTTTGCCGTCGGTGATGCGCTCATCCCGGTCACGACGCCACGCGATGGCCAGAGCGAACGGTCCTACGTCGTCTCGCCGACCGTGCACTTCGCCGACTACAGCGCGGCCGAACTCCACAAGCTGGGCCACACGCCCGCCGAAGCCGTTCTGCATGGGCTCATCGCGGGCGTCGGGGCCTGCCTGCGGGTGAGTGGGATCGAACGTGTCGCGTTCGTCAACAACTACCTGCTCTCGACCAACCTCTGGCCTGCACTCGCGCTGCGCGACATTCATGACCTGATCGAGGCCGTCGCTGCGGCGTTTCCCGACCATGCGGTCGCATTTCGGTCGGTCGACGCCCACGGTCAGCCCGGCCTCGTCGGTGCGCTCCGGGCGGCGGGAGCACGCTTCGTCCCGGCGCGGCAGGTGTGGTACGAGACGGCTGCGGACATCGCCCGGAAGCGGCTCGCCCGAAAAGACATGAGTCGCCTCGCGCGCCATCGCTGGCAACGCGTCGACGTCACACAGGCCAACGCAGTGCGCGTCGCGGACCTGTACGGTCAGCTCTACCTCGACAAGTACTCGCGGCTGAACCCACAGATGACGCTCCGCTTTTTCGAGCGTGCGATCGCCGAGGGCTGGCTCACGTTTCGCGGCTTCGCCCGCGACGGCGACCCGGCCAACGGCCTCGATGCCGTGCTCGGCTACGTCGTGCGGGCGACGGGCGCGGCCGGCGAGCGGACCATGACGCAGCCTGTCTTCGGCTACGACACGACGCTCCCACAGCACGTCGGGCTGTACCGCCTGCTCAGCGCGCAGGTCTTCGCCGAGGCGCGTGAGCACGGGCTGGCGATGCACCTCAGCGGGGGGGCGGGCGGCTTCACGCAGGCGCGCGGAGCGACGCCGACGCCCGAGTTCTTGGCGGTTCTGGACCGTCACCTCCCGCTGCGCCGCCGCACCCCGTGGGTGCTGCTCGAGGCGGTCGGCACGCGGGTCGGCCTGCCCCTGCTGCGCCGCTACGGATTGTGACGCCTGCAGGGTGACGGGTGGTGCGGCATGGTGCAGACGGATCAGGCAACGCGGTGCGCAGCCACGTAGACTCCGGGACCGAACCGACACCGTCGTCATGCACCGCGTCCAGATCGCCGGCACCGGCTGCTACCTCCCGCCCCGCGTCGTGCCGAGCGCCGACGTCGAGGCGTGGTGCGGCGTCGAGGCCGGGTGGTCCGAGACCCACGCGGGCGTCCGCGAGCGGCGGCGCGCGGAGGGCGAGACGGCCGCCGACATGGCGGTCCGCGCCAGCCAGGACGCGCTCGCTGCCGCCGGCCTCGACGCGGGCGAGGTCGACCTGGTCATCAGCGCATCCGGCACGCCGGACCAGCCCATCCCTGACGGTGGCGTCATGCTGCACCGCGGGCTCGGGCTGAGCGGCGTGCCCGCGTTCGCCGTCCACGCGACGTGCCTCGGGTTTCTGGCCGCGCTCCACGTGGCTGCCCCGCTCGTCGCAGCCGGCGCGTACCGGCGCGTGCTCGTGTCGTGCGCCGAGGTGACGTCCGGCGGGTTGAACCCGGCCGAGCCCGAGAGCGCCTGCCTGCTGGGTGACGGCGCGGCTGCCGTCGTCCTCACGCAGACACCGGGCGGAGAGGCGTCGGCCATCGAAGCGATCCGGTTCGAGACGCACTCGGAGGGCGCGGACCTGACGGCCGTCCGCGGCGGCGGTTCGCGGCTGCACCCCAACACGGTCCCGCACCGCGACGCCGACTTCCAGTTCTCGATGGACGGCCGCGGCGTGCTCCGCTTCACGCTCGCGCGCGTCGGGCCGTTTCTCGAGGCGCTCCGGCCGGGGCTGTCGCGGGGGTTGCCCGGCATCGACCGCGTCGTGCCGCACCAGGCGAGCCGCGCCGGCTTCCGCCTGATGGACATGCTCGGGTGGCCGGCCGAGCGCGTCGAGCAGACGCTCCCGTGGACCGGCAACGTCGTCGCGGCCTCGATCCCGATCGCGCTCCACACGGCCGTCACCGAGGGACGCATCGCGCGGGGCGACCGCGTCCTGCTCACCGGGACCGGCGCCGGGCTGACGCTCGGCGGCGTCGTGCTGACGTACTGACACCGGATTCTCGCGTTCTCTCCACGCACGGCGGTTGATGCCGCGCCCCGCCGCCCGTAGGTTCGCGTTCCCGCCGGCTGCGCAGCCGCGGATTCGGGCCTTTAGCTCAGCGGTTTAGAGCGCTCGCCTCACACGCGAGAGGTCGTAGGTTCAAATCCTACAAGGCCCACAGAAAGCCCTCTATCCCGTTGTGGGACAGGGGGCTTTCTCGTACGGGTACAACTTGGGTGCAACAATCTCCTTGTGGGGCCACTCTCGGAATGTGGGTCGCGGCTACGTTGCCCACGTTATGCCTCGTACGACGAGCGAGACGGCCGACCGCGAGATCCCGTACTTATCGGCGAGCGCCCGCTGAGTCGGTCGGTCGCTACCACCCCACGCTGACCGGATGGCTCGCACCCGCCGCGCCGTCAGCTTCGCCGTCCCGGGCCGCCGACGCCTCCGGCTCTTCTGTGGGTCCTCCGTCGTGAGGTGGAAGACGTTCGTGCACAGCCGCTCGCCGCATGTGCGGTAGACCCGCTCGCCAGGCTTGAGCGAGCGCCAGAACGACTCGAACGCGACGCGATGCGCGTAGAAAGACCGCCGGCCCCAACTCGTCCTCGGGTATCCGTTCGCGTCGACCGTCCCTTGCCAGAGCTGGCACTGGTCCATGAGACGCGCGATGTCGCGTGGAGCACGTTGGAGGTCGGGGTGGAGCGGACGTTTCGGCATCGTCGCGAAGCAGCGTGAGAGGGTTGATGGGGCGTCGTTTTGGGGTGCCTCCGGAGCCCGGGGGCGTCTATTCGCCCTCTTGGAATGCCCAGAAGAGCCCCTGAGGGCTCTTGGAGGTCCTTGTGGTCTCCAGAATGTTGGAGAGCCGCGTACAGTAGTCCCTCGCGCCTCTACGCAGCCCGGCGGTCCGTGGACGGCTGCAGCGGGATGATGCGGGCGACTCTCTCGACGGGGACGTAGCCCTCCGCAAACGGCGAGAGCCGTAGGAGCGCGCGAGCCTCCTCGGTAGCCAGCATGAGCGCCTGTGCGAGCTCGCTCGCCGTTGGCCGCGACGCCGGGTTCGGAACGACCGTCCACGTCCGTCCTGCGAGTGCGTTGCGGACAGTTTGGGTCGTCGCTCCGTACCGTTCCACGGCCTGACGGACGACATCTGCGTCTCCGTCAACGAGGGCGCGGCATCGGAGCATCCACACGGCCGACGCGGAGAGCTTCGTCGTCGGATTGCGACCGGCCGCGATAGCCCGTTGGAGGTTCTCGGACCTCGTGATGTAGCGGAGGTTGGAGACGTGGTTGTTCGTCTTGTCGCTGTCGACGTGGTCGATCTCGTAGGCGACGCCCGTGGCGACCGGCCGCGCGCCGATGAACGCGAGGGCGACGAGCTCGTGGACGTAGGGTCGCCACCGGGTCGGGCGTGTCCGTTCACGGGCGTCGTCGGTGCGAAGATCGATCTGCCTGTACCCCTTCCTGTCGGGGGACGGCTTCATCTGGCGTAGGCCCGCAACGGTCGAAAAGACCCGGCCGAAGTCGGTGACCCAGTATCGGGAGGCCCCCGGTACAGGGAGAGCCGATTCGTCGGGCGCGAGCTCCTGCGCGAGAGCGATGGGGGTGATCGTGGCGGTCATACGGGCATTGGTTGTGTGCCCTTATTATGACGCTTGTTGTGAGAGTTATACGCTTCAAAGAGCGAGATCGTGAACGATGTCTGCCCTGAGCAGCCCGTTGCGGCTCGACGATCACCGCGCTGCGCCCTATGACAGCTGCTCGACCCTTCTCAACCCGCCCGTAGCGTGTCGTCCGTGTCGCCGATCAACGTCGCGGCCGGGACGCCCAGCCCGCCAGCGATTCGGTAGACCGCTTGGACGGTCGGGTTGCGACGCCCCCGCTCGACGCCGCTGACATACGTCCGGTCCAAGTCGCACCGCTCGGCCAGCGCCTCCTGACTGAGCCCGAGCGCCTCGCGACGGGCGCGGACAGCTCGCCCGAAGGCGGCTGAAGGTCACCCTCCAGACGCTCACGCGGCTGACAACCTCCTAGCTGTCTCCGTCACGAACTCACCGGGGGGCAAGTCAAGCGCCTGCCCGAGGCGAAGCAGGACATCGAGCGTGGGCTGGCGAAGCCCCCGCTCCAGCATCCCGACGTACTTCGGATGGATACCGGTCGCTTCCGCAAGTTGCTCCTGCGTCATCGCACGTGAGGTCCGACGCTCCCGCAGGATCGTGCCGAAGGTGAGGGCCACAGGCTTCGCAATCATGCGTGCGAAGGTGGCGGCGGCGTGGCGCGGCCTAAACCAACTATGGTATCCTTGTGCTTCGCCTGCACTCCTTCTCGACCGGCCCATGCGCTTCCTGCCTCTCGTCGCGCTTACCCTCTCGCTCGCCGGCTGCGACCTCGTCGAAGTCGTCCCGCCCGACGGCCCGCCTGTCGAGCCGCCCCCGGCTCAGCCCGTCCACCCCTACGGCGCGGGCAACGGCAAGGTCGTCTTCCTCAGTGACCTCGCAGCGGCACAGCGCATCGACGTCACGCTCGCGGGCGAGCCCATCGGCACCGTCACCAAGTTCGTCGGCTGCCCCAACCGCGTCACGACCGACGACAGCCTCGCCACGGCCATCCGCCCCGCCGGTACCTATCAGTATTCGGCGCGCAGCACGACCGGCCTCGCGTGGAACGCCACCGCCGTCACGGTTACCGAGGATGAGGCTACGCGTGTCGTCTTCGTCGGCAAGCCGAGCCAGTATGCGCTCCACGTCCCGGACACGCTCGAAGGCACGCCGGTCTACATCTTCGGTTACACGCCTATCGGTCTCGACTACTTCCAGCACACCGTCGGCGACTCGGGCACCTACCGCTTCGTCGTCCAGCGGCCGAACGTCGTGCAGGGCGACCGGGTCGACATCGTCGTCAACGACCGCGTCGTTACCCGTGGCCTGCTGCTCGGTACGACGGACACGCAGATCTCGGCACCTCTCGTGCCCGGTGCCAACTACTTCGCAGTCCGGCTGTCGCAGGACGCGGACGGCGACGGGACGACGGCCCGCGTGAAGCTCTACGAGGGCGAGACGTACCGGGGTGATGTCGACCGACCGGTGCAGAGCCGGTGGAACGGGCGCAACGTCCGCTACGCCTGCTGACCGTCATGCCCGTGCTCACCACCGCTCCCTTGCTGCCTTCCATGCGCCTGCTCCTCGCGCTCTGCGCCCTCTTCCTCGCACCGTTCGCCTCAGCACAGCCGCGCCACGGCGGCGTCTTCGCCTTCGCGGGTTCCGGTGGCGACTGTCAGGGGCTCTACGCCACGACGCGGCAGGTGCTGGCCTATGCCCAGCCGCTGGCCGTTGGCAACCCCGTTCGCCGCGTCGAAGCTGGCCGCAGAATTGGCCCAAGCGACGTCGCGGAAGAGTTGAACGTCGTCATCCGCCCCGGCCGCTTCGTCGCCCGTCGCAACGTGACCTTCGACGAGTGGAGCTTCTACGACCGGGATCGTCAGGGGAGCGGCCCGCTGCAGATCCCGCGCGGGATGAGCATCGAGGTGTTCGGTCAGGACCTGTGGCGGATGAACGGGGTCGTGTACCAGACGCTCTGGGCGATCCCCGCGACGCGGGCGGGGGTGGACGCCGACGTGCGGCGCGACTTCACGACCGAGTCGTTTCCGCAGGTCGAACACTGGCTGCGGCTCGCGGCTCGCGGTGGGCAGCCTGCGGCGTGGCTAAACGCGAGCGGGCCGGGTGTGCGCAGAACCGGGGACGCACCGAATACTGGGGAGGGATGCTGAAGCTGACGGCGCGCGACTTATGCTTTCGGCCCGCCACCCGCTTGTTGCGCCTCCTCTCGCTTCCCGCTGGCCATAGTACTGGAGCAGCTCCGACACATCCATAGTTAAGTGATGCGTCTCATATTTCTTACTGTTCTATGTAGTTGTATCGTACGCGCGCTCTGTCGCCTGCTGAGAACGACGGGCATCTGATCTGGGTAGGGCGGGCAAAATACCAGTGGGGACCGATCGACATCGGCCGGGGGATGACGTTGAGCGCAGGTAGGCTCAGGTCTGACCCGTCGCGCTGTAGATCCATTCACGTGAACGAATCATCAAGTATTCATTTGTGAAGAATTGTTAGAGGCTGAATGCGTACAGTTCCAACCTCTCTTCACTCCTCACGGAGAACTGCCATGGATGTTCGCTCATCAGGTCGTCTGCTGTGTCTCATCGCTCTATCCTCCTTCGCCGGTTTCAGCGCCTCCGCTCAAGAATGCCTGCCAGGAGGTTCGGAGGGGGTCATCGTCCTTAACCCTGGGACTGTCATCAACACTGGCGCCGCCGTCGGCCTGGAGATCAGAGACGCCCTGAGCGGGCAGGTTCTTCTTCCGAGGATCGTCATCAGGGAAACCGGGGAGTGTGCCGACTGGGGGTGTAAAGATTTCCGTGTAAACGCCGGTGATCAGGGAAGGGGCACGCGCCCCTCGAAAGCAATCGCGAAGTGGTTCAGCGCCGCCGGCCAGTTCTTGATCGGACGCGTCCACGTCGCCGCCAGCCGCGTGATCGCC
>JBBSUZ010000041.1:0-14683 GCA_038233965.1 Rhodothermales bacterium
CCGGCCCCCGGGCCCGCCCGCGGAGCCGCTCGTCTCGAGCCCGAACGCCCGGTTGGCCGCAGCCGTGAGGTCGTTGTTCGCAGACCCGAAGGCCACCTGGAGGCCCGTGTCGCCGGTGTTGGGGTCGCGGGCCGTCGTCACGGTAAACGTCGCGAGGACGGTCTGGCCCGTCGCGAGGTCGAGGATGGTGCCCGACACGTTGGTCCCGTCCGCGCTGACGGCGGTCGCCGTGGCGGGGCGGCCGATGAGCGTCAGGCCGCCGGTGGGGTCGGTCGCGTAGAGCTTGGGCCGGACGAACGCGATGGCGCCGGCCGGCGCGTAGCCGTACAGCTCGAGCGGCTTGTTCGTGTTCGGGTCCGCCGTCGCGACGGGGTTGATGGTCGTGTTGAAGATCGTCTCGTAGACGGTCCCGACGGCGGAGGCGTAGCCCGCGTGGAACGTCATCGTGCCCTCGTTGCCCGCCGACGCGACGATGATGCGGCCCGCGCCGGTGAGGTTGTCGAGCGCGCGCTCGTAGTCGCTCGTGCCGTCGTGCGGGCCGGAGTGGCCGCCGAGGCTGAGGTTGACGACGGCGGGGAAGCCGCGCGAGGCCGCGTAGTCGAAGACGTACTGGATGGCCGCGATGACGTCGGCGTTGCCAAAGCCCCCCGACGCGGCCGTCCCGGCGCGGTCGCCCTTGACCGCGACGAGCTCGGCGCCCGGCGCGACGCCTCGGTAGCGCGCGTTGGACGGCGCGACACCGCCGACGGCCGTCCCGGCGACGTGCGTGCCGTGGCCGTTCGGGTCGATCTCGGTGACGGTGCGCGCGGCGATCTCGGCAGCCGTGAACTCGCGCTGGCCGCCGGGCTGGCCGGGGCCGTTCGGGAGCAGCTCCAGGAGCCGCACGAGGCCGGGGTTGCCGCCGGCCGGGATGAAGGCCGGATGGTCGTAGTCGATGCCCGAGTCCACGACGCCGACGACGACGCCGGTCCCGGAGTAGGCGCGCGGCAGGCCCGTCCCGGCGTAGACCGCGTCGACGCGCGTGTCGGCGCGGGCGGCGTCGTTGAACAGAAGGCGCGTCTGGGTCACGCGGCTGACCGAGACCGACCGCACGCCGGCCGCCTCCGCGACCGCGCCGAGGTCCGCGATGGAGACGCGCCCGACGGCGACGTCGCCGGCCATGGTCTGGAGCACGAGGCCCGCGGCGATGGCCTCGGACGCGGCCGCCGCGCTCTCGAGGCGCACGAAGACGTCGACGGCTGGCTGGCCGGACGCGTCGGCCTCGATGCGGACGTCCGGGGGGGCGGCGAGGCGGACGGCCGTCATGGAGGCGTCGGCGGAGCCGCGGGCGCTCTGGGCCGAGTGGAGGAGCGTGCGGCCCGTCAGGTCGAGCGCCGTCTGGGCGTGCGCGCCGCCGGCGGTCGCCATCAGGGCAATGAGCAGGGCCACCTGCGTCAGTAGGAAACGGAGAGACATGGGGGAGTGGGGATGGTGCCGCTGCGTCAGCGGCGCACGAGGGGGTGGGGTGCACGCGCACCGGGGAACGCGCCCTGCCGCAGACGAGCGGCACGGCTGGCCGACCGGACGCGCCGACTCGTCGCGCGCCCGTGGTCCACACGCCCGGCGCCGACCGCGGGGAGGTGGAGCGAGACGGAGCGCGAGAAGCGGGGCATGGCGGTCGGATTGGCGGGCGCAGACGTGCGTCATCCCATCAAGCTCAGCCGTCCCGGCGCGCCGAAACCGGACATAAATGCGCCTGTTTCTGACAAGCGGAGCCGGAATCGGCCCTTTTCGGGCACTCCCGCCTCACCGCGCTCGTCCGGCATCTCGCGTCTCGTCGGCCCGCACGTCTCACACACGGGCCGAGCACACGCCCGCCGCATCGGGCCCGTGTCCACGCCGGCCCGCGACGTTCGCCCCCGGCGCCCTCCGCGCCAGGGCGGTCAGGAAGGGCTCACCGCCGCTGCATCGGGCGCCGTGCCCGCATAGGCCGACGGCGTCACGCCGTAGGCGGCGCGGAAGGCGCTGCCGAACTGCGACCGGCTCGCGAACCCGACCGCCTCTGCAGCCTCCGCGACCGTCGCCCCGCCGCGCAGCAGGCCGGCCGCCCGCGCGAGGCGCAGGCGCCGCAGAAGCGCGCCCGGCGTCTCGTCCGTCAACGCCCGCAGCTTGCGCGCGAGCTGCCGCGGGCTCATCGCGACGTCGTCGGCGAGCGTGTCGACGGAGAAGGCCGGGTCGCCGAGGCGCGCCTCGGCGGCCCCGCGCAACGCGTCCAGGAACGCGACCTCCTGCGATGGCGCGTCGGCGGGGGCCGCGTCGAGCGCGGCGCGCCGGGACCAGCGCTCGCGCAGCGCGCGCCGCCCGGCGATGAGGTTGGCGACGCGCGCCTCGACCTCGCGCGCCGCGAACGGCTTCGCGACGTAGTCGTCCGCGCCCGCCTCGAGGCCCGAGAGGCGGCTCTCGACGTCGGCGCGGGCCGTGAGCAGCACGACGGGCACGTGGCTCGTGCGGACGTCCGCCCTGAGCGCCGCGAGCATCGCCACGCCGTCCATCGCGGGCATCATCACGTCCGAGAGGACGAGGTCCGGCACGCTCTGGATCGCGGCCGCGAGCCCGGCCGCGCCGTCCTGCGCCTCCTCGACGCGGTAGCGCGGCGCGAGGACCGCGCGGAGGTAGGCCCGCAGGTCCGCGTTGTCCTCGACGACGAGCACGAGCGGGCGCTCGTCGTCGTCGGGCGCGATGCCGGGGACGACGTCTTCGGCGAGCGGAGCGTCGCCGGGCGCGCCGTCGCTGAGGAGCGGCACGGCGGCACCGGGCGAGACGTCGGCCGGACGGTCCGTCGGGACGTCGGTGGCGCCGGCGGGGACGTCGGCGATGCCGGCGGGGAGCCACACGCGGAGCGTCGTGCCGGTCGAGAGCGCACTCTCGGCCGCGATCGTGCCGCCGTGGCGCTCGACGATCTCGCGGGCGAGTGCGAGCCCGATGCCCGCGCCCTCGCCCGCGCGCGCCTGCGCCGTGTCGGCCTGGTAGAAGCGGTCGAAAAGGCGCTCGAGGTCGTCGGCCGCGATGCCCGCGCCGGTGTCCGAGACCGTGATCTCCGCCCCGCCGCGCAGCGGGCGCGTCGCCACGCGGACCTGCCCGCCCGCGGTCGTGAACTTGACCGCGTTGGCGACGAGGTTGTACAGGACCGTCTCGAGCATGCCCGGGTCCACGGCGACGACGGCCGTCTCGCCGTCCGCCGCGAGGTCCACGCCGACGGCGGCCGCGGCCGAGCCGAACGCGGCGACGCGGTCGCGGGCGAACGCGGCCACGTCGAGGCGCTGGCGGCGCAGCGCGAGCGCGCCGGCGTCGGCACGGGCGAGCGTCAGCAGGTCGTCGATGAGGCGGCGCAGGCGCTGGCCGTTGGCGGCGGCGGCCTCGAGCAGCGGCCGCGCCTCGGGCGCGATGGCGAAGCGGCCGTCGCGGAGGTCGTCGAGCGGGCCGAGCAGCAGCGTCAGCGGCGTGCGCAGCTCGTGGCTGATGTTGGCGAGGAAGCGCGTCTGCGCGGCGTTGGCGCGGCGCAGCGCGTCGGCCTGCCGCCGGCTCTGCACCGCCCGGCGGCGCGTGGCCCGGACGTAGACGGCCCCGCCGGCGGCGGCGGCGGCGGCGAGCAGGAGGGCGAGGCCCGCGCCCCAGAGCGTGCGCCTCCGACGCGTCGCGGCGGTGGCCCGCTCGGTCTCGAACGACGCCTCGGCCTCGACTCGCCCGGCGACGCGGGCCTGCTCGGCCTTCTGCTCGAGCGCCTGGGCCTCGTCTGCGGCGCGCGTGGCGGCGAGCGCGCCGCGGAAGTCGCCAGCGGCTTCGAGCGCGAGGGCCTCTTCGACAAGCGCCTCGCGGGCGGCATCGTTGAGCCCGCTCTCGCTGGCGACGCGGGCCGAGCGGGCGGCATGGCGGGCCGCGTCGGCCGGACGGCCGTCGAGGCGGGCGTCGCGCGCGAGCATCAGGTGCGCGAGCGCCTCCTCGATCGGGCCGAACGGCGCCGCCGCGATCGAATCGGCCACGGGCCGGAGCGCCCGCCGCGCCGCCGCCACGTCGCCCGCGGCGAACCACGCCCGCGCCTCCCACAGGCGAAACGTGTGCTTCGACGTGTCGAGCTCGGTCCCGTCGAGCACGTGGTACCCGGCCCGGTACGCCGCGACGGCCTCGCGGTAGCGCCCGGTCGAGACGTAGATGCCGCCGAGCTGCTCGTAGTTGTTCGCGCTCGCCTCGGTCTTGCCCGACGCGGCGCTCTCGCGGGCGAGGCGGCGGAGCGTGGCCGCGGCCCGGTCGGGCCGTCCGAGGGCCTCGTCGAGCATGGCGCCGGCGGCGTCGACCGCGTCGCGCCACGGGCCGGGGCCTTCGTCGGCGAGGGCGGCGCGCGCGCGGCGGAGGTGCCGGGCGGCCGCGGCGTAGTCGTTCCGGTCGATCGCGATCGCAGTCTGCCCGTAGGCTCCGGCCGCGGTGGGCCGCCGCGCCCCGACCGCCTCGGCCTCACGCGTGAGCCGGGCGAACGTGGCGTCGGCCCGGACGGCGTCGCCGTCGTTGAAGTACTGCTGGCCGAGGACGTTGAGCGGGAAGAGGCGCGCCTCGCGGCCGACCGGCCCGGGCTCGGCGTCGGCGACGGCGAACGCGCGCCGGAGCAGGGCGGACTCGCGCGCGGCGTCGCCGTCGTCGCCTGCGAGGACGCTCTGGAAGGCCAGCACTGCGGTGTGCGTCCACGTGTCGTGCGCGCGCGCGGCCTCGGCCTCCGCCGCCGCGAACGTCCGCGCCGCGGCCGCGTCACCGAGGTCGTACTCTGCGGAGCCGCGGGCGTAGAGCGCGCACGCGGCCGCCCGGGCGTCACCCGCGCGCAGCGCCTCAGCACGCACGCGCGCGGCCTGCCGCACGATCTGGAGCGGCGACGGCTGGCTCAGCGCCTGCTGGCACGCCCGCTCGCCTGCCGTCATCCGCGCCGATGTGGCGCGCTGCGCCGCAGCCGGTCCCGCCGTGCAGGCCCAGGCGAGGAGGAGGAGACCGAGAGACCGGAGAGCCACTGCGACTGTGCAAAAGGCGGCCAAGATAGACGCACACAGGAAAGGCCGCACGCCGCATTCGTATCCCCGACCCGCACATGATCGCGTCGAAAACGTGCCCTGCGCCCACGGCGCTCCTGCTCGCGACAGCCTCTGCGATCACGGGGTGACGTGCCCTGTCACACCCGCTCGCTACCTTGCCCGAAACACCTCCAGATGCAATGGACCAGCCCGCCCGCGGCCCGCTCGACTCGTCGGCCTCGACCCGCGAGGACGACGTCGAGAAGGCCCTCCGCCCCAAGGCGCTCGACGAGTTCATCGGCCAGCAGAAGATCAAGGACAACCTCCGCGTGTTCGTCACGGCCGCGCTCCAGCGTGGTGAGTCGCTGGACCACGTCATTCTCTCAGGCCCGCCGGGGCTCGGCAAGTGCATCACGCCGGACAGCCTCGTGCTCACGGCCAGCGGCTGGGTCGAGTTCTCGGACCTCATCCCGGACGGCCTTGAGCCCGGCGAGGCGCTCCCGGTGAGCGTCACCGTGCAAGGTGCGCTCGGCCTCGAGCCGGCCTCGCACGTTTACCGCAGCGGTCGTGTCCCGACCGTCCGCATCCGCACGCGCGGCGGGTTCGAGATCGAGGGGACGCCGCACCACCCGGTCCTCGTCGCCACGGCGGCTGGGCCAACGTGGAAGCGCCTGGGCGACCTCACCGAGCAGGACGCCGTCGCCGTCTCGCGCGGCGCGCGCGTGCCGGGCACCGAGGCCACGGCACCGTTTATCTCGGCCGGGAGCGCCGCACAGCGCGCTCGGAGCGAGCGCCGGACGCGTCACATCCACCACGAGTTGACAACGACGCTCGGCCGCGCGCCGTCCGTTACGGAGCTCCGGAAGAGCTACGCGCTCGCCACGGGCGGCACGGCTTCCCCGACACCCGAGACGACGGCGCACCGGCTCGGACTCGCGCTCACCGACGGCCGCCAGATCGCCGGCGCGGCCGTCGCATATGCCGCCGCGGCATTCCCGAATGAGGTCCAGACCGTCGCGCTCACGTCAGACGTGGCCTACGTGCTCGGTGCGCTCGTCGGCGACGGGCACGCCGAGGCAGACGGCGGCTTCGTGCTCACGTGCGCCGAGCCGGAGATGCAGGCCGACGTCGAGGGGATCGTCGAGGCGACGTTCGGGCGCCCCGCGCACTTTCGGCAGTACAGCGACGCCTCGCCGCGTCTTCAACTGGGTGCAGACATCGGCGCGACCCTCGCGGGATTTGGGCTGAGTGCGGCCCACGCTGCTTCTAAGTCGGTCCCTCGCGCGGTCCTCGCCGGGACGCCCGCGGTCGCCGCGGCCTTCCTCCAGGGCCTGTTCGACGCCGACGGGCACGCGCGCCACGACGGCATTGAGTTTGGGACGCGCTCGGAGCGCCTCGCGCGCGAGGCGCAGCTTCTGCTCGCCGGCCTCGGAGTGATCACGTACCGAAAGAAGGCCGAGAAGGCCGGCGCGTCCTTCTGGACGCTGTTCGCCGGCGGAACCGACGCCGTCGTGTTCTTCCGCGAGATCGGCTTCCGACTGTCGCGCAAGCAGGAGCGCGCAGCCAGCATGCCCGAGGCGCGCGGCTGGAGCCGGAGTGATCTCGTGCCGGGCGCGGGCGAGCTGCTCCTCGAGATGCTTCGCATGACCGGCCCGCACCCGCGTGCGCTCCACAAGGCCTTCGGTCACTGTGGCGACCGGACGTCCTCGCGCCAGCAGGCGATGCGCCTGCTCGCGCTGCTCCCGGCCGCGGCGGCCGACCTGCCGCAGGCGACGACGCTCGCCGCGCTGCTCGACCCACGGATCGTGTGGGACGCGGTCGCCGAGGCGACGCCGGGCGAGGCCGAGGCCTACGACTTCGTCGTGCCCGGCACGCACACGTTCGTCGCAAACGGCATCGTGAACCACAACACGACGCTCGCGCACATCGTGGCGGAGGAGATGGGTGCGTCCGTCAAGACGACGTCCGGCCCGGCGCTCGACAAGCCCGCCTCCATCGCGGGCCTGCTCACCAACCTCGAGGCCGGCGACGTCCTCTTTATCGACGAGATCCACCGCCTCGCGCCCGTCGTGGAGGAGTATCTCTACTCGGCGATGGAGGACTACGCGATTGACATCCTCATCGACTCCGGCCCGTCCGCCCGGTCGGTCCGCATCGCGCTCCCGCCGTTCACGCTCGTCGGCGCGACGACGCGCAAGGGCATGCTCACGAAGCCGCTCCTGGCCCGCTTCGGCATCGACTTCCGCTACGACTACTACACGGCGGACCTGCTGCAGGAGATCGTGATGCGCTCGGCGGACCTGATGAAGATCGAGATCGACCCGCAGGGTGCCTTCGAGATCGCGCGCCGCAGCCGCGGCACGCCGCGCATCGCGAACAAGCTGCTGCGCCGAACCCGCGACTTCGCCGAGGTTCAGACGGCCGGCTCGTCCGGCGACGGCCGCATCACGCGCGAGCTCGCCGACTACGCCCTCAACATGCTCGACGTGGACGAGGCCGGC
Source organism: Rhodothermales bacterium (assembly GCA_038233965.1). Lineage (GTDB taxonomy): Bacteria > Bacteroidota > Rhodothermia > Rhodothermales > Rubricoccaceae > DASVSE01. Next base: position 7,532 of record JBBSUZ010000041.1, read on the forward strand.
CTCGACGAGATGGACGCCCGCATCCTGCTCGCGCTCATGGAGAAGTTCGACGGTGGGCCCGTCGGCGTAAGCACCATCGCCGTCGCGGTCGGCGAGGACGCCGGGACGGTCGAGGAGGTCTACGAGCCGTACCTCATCCAGGAGGGCTTCATGGCGCGGACGCCGCGCGGCCGAGTCGCCGCCCGGCGCGCCTACGAGCACTTCGACATCGTCCCGCCGATGAAGCAGTCCGACATCTTCGACGAGTTGCTGGGGTAAGGCGGGATGTGGGATACGGGATTCGGGATGAGCAGAGGCGATCTGGGGACGTCTGCCCATCCCGCATCCCCCGTCCCGCATCCCACCGTCAGCGGTCCCTCGCGCCGAGCAGGCGCAGGCCGTTGAGGCTCACCAGGACCGTGCTGCCCTCATGGCCGACGACGGCGAGCGGCAGCGCGAGGCCGCTCCAGAGGATCGTCACGATCATCACGGCGATGGCGCCGAGCGAGACGCCGATGTTGACGGCGAGCGTGCGCCGCGTGCGCCGGCTCAGCCGCAGGAGGTACGGCAGCTTGCCCAGGTCGTCCGCCATCAGGACGACGTCCGCCGTTTCCAGCGCGACGTCTGTCCCGGCGGCGCCCATCGCGACGCCGAGCGTCGCCGCGGCGAGCGCGGGCGCGTCGTTGACGCCGTCGCCGACCATCGCGACGCCGCCGTACTGCGCCTCGAGCTCGCGCACGAGCTCGACCTTCCGCTCCGGCAGCAGGTCCGCATAGACCGTATCGACGCCGGCCTCGTCGGCGACGTGCCGGGCGACGGCCTCGGTGTCGCCGGTGAGCATCACGACGTGCATCCCGAGCGCCTTCAACTCGGCGACGACCGCCGGGGCGCTCGGGCGAAGGACGTCCGCAAAGGCCATCACGCCGATCGCGCGCTCGCGGTCACCCATCGTCTCCGTGACCACGACAGCCGTCCGCGCCAGGGCTCGCAGGCGCTCGACGTGCGCGAGCGCCGCGCCGAGCCCGTCGACGGCCCTGCCGTCGCTGTGGCCGGGGTTGCCGATCCGGATCGTCCGGTCTCCGAGCGTTGCCTCGACGCCTCGTCCGGCGACGGCGGCGAAGCCGGTCGCCTCGGGCACGGTCACGCCGCGCGTCTGTGCGTCCCGAACCGTCGCCTTCGCGAGGTGGTGCTCGCTGCGCGCCTGCACGGCGGCGGCCATCGCGACGAGGTCGTCCTCGCTCCCCTCCAGCGCGACGACGTCGGTGAGGCGCGTTTCGCCCGCCGTGAGCGTGCCCGTCTTGTCGAAGGCCACGACGCGGATGCGTGCAGCGTCCTCGACGGTGGCACCTCCTTTAAAGAGGACGCCGGATCGGGCGGCGGCGGCGATGGCGCTGAGCACGGCGGCGGGCGTCGAGATGACGAGCGCGCACGGGCTCGCGGCGACCATCAGCGTCATCGCGCGGTAGAACGTCGGCTGGAAGGCCTCGCCCCACAGAAGGATCGGGACCCCGATGGCGAGCAGCGTCATCCCGATCACGCCGATCGAGTACGGCTGCTCGAGACGGTCGATGAGGCGCTGCGTGTCGGCCTTCTGGCTCTGCGCGTCCTCGACCATCGCGATCATGCGCGCGATGGCGCTCTCGCCGGCCGGCTTCGTCACGCGCACGTCCAGCGTCCCGTCGCCCGCCGTCGTCCCGCCGAAGACCGCGTCGCCGACGCCTTTCGTCACGGGCACACTCTCGCCCGTGATCGACGCCTGGTCCACCGAACTCCGGCCCGAGACCACGACGCCGTCGAGCGGGAGGCGGCTGCCGGGCCGCACGCGGAAGACGTCGCCGACGCGGACCTGCTCCACGGGCACGTCGGTCCACACGCCGTTCAGTTCGACGTTCGCGGCGTCGGGGCGCAGTTCCAGAAGCGCTTCGATCGCGCGGCGGCTGCGGCCGATCGCGACGTGCTGGAGCGTGTTCGAGAGCGAGAACAGGAACAGCAGCATCGCGCCCTCGAACGGGGCGCCGATGGCGAGCGCGCCGAGTGCGGCCAGAATCATCAACAGGTCGATGTCGATCGTCCGCTCCCGGAGCGACTCGAAGCCGGCGCGCGCGCCGTACCACCCGCCGAACCCATACGCGACGGCGTAGAGCGCCCAGCTCACCGCCGTCAGGTCCTGCCACTCCGCGACGAGCCCGCCGAGCAGGCCGACGAGCGCGATCCCGGCGAAGGTGGCCTCGCGCTGCCACGGGTTGCTGTCCTCTTCGGCCTCCCGCGTCGCCACGCCGAGGCTCCGGACGACCGTCGCGAGGTGCTCGGGGCTCGTCTCGCCGCCGTCATAGTCCACGCGGAGGACGCCGCTGCGGAACGAGGCGCGCGCGTCGCGGACGCCCGGCTGAGCCCGCATCCGCGCCGCGAACCGGTCCGCGCAGGACTCACAGCTCCGCCCGCCCGTCTTCTCGACGCGGACGAGGCACGCGCACGCCTCCCGTGCCTCCTCCAGCAACGTCAGCGCGAGCGCCTCCGCGTCGCCTGCGGACATCCGGGCGTCGTTGTACGTCAACGCCAGTTCGCCCGCCGCCGGATCGAGATCGAGGTGGAGGGGAGAGTCGGGCATGCGCGTCATTGTTTTAGTCTCATGTAAACGTCTGGGACGCAGCGCGGTTGTGAGCAGACCGTGAGAGCGGCCTCACGGTGCCTCCGCGACGAGCGTCCGCAGCACCGACCGGAGCGCGGGCTCGACGAGCAGTCCCTCGTGGCGCAGCCGGACGCGCCCGCGCCGGTCGATGACGAACGTCGTCGGCAGGACGGTGACGGACGGTAGTAACCCTGAAACCGGCGGCCCGGTGAGAAGCGGGTACGGGACGTCGTGCTTTCCTGCGAAGGCACGGACGTCCGCCGGGTCGTCGTCCTGCGAGAGGCCGAGAAACTGGACGTCGCCCGAGAACTCGGCCGCGAGGTCCACGAAGCCCGGCGTCTCGACGATGCACGGCGGGCACCACGTCGCCCACACGTTCAGCACGACGACCTGCCCGGCATAGTCGGCCGGGCCGTGCGGACGCCCGTCCAGGTCGGCGACGGAGACGACGGGCGCGGGGCCGAGGTCGGGCAGGCTGAGGTCCGGCACGAACCGCGTGTATAAGATGACGAGCGCGACGGCGACGGCGGCCCACGTGAGCACGTCACCGGCGCGGCGCCACAGACGGCTGGAGGGTGACGGGGGCAGAGTGGAGGACATGCGGGCGCGGATCTGGGACGCCCCTTGCACGCGAAGCGTGGCGGGCAGGTCCGCCCATTCCCCGACCTGCGGGAGGCGCGGACGAGGTGCCGCACCCGACCTTCCCGGTTCACCGTCCCGCTTGCCGATGCTGCTGCGCCTCGCCGCTCTGCTTCTGCTTGCCGCGCCCGCCGCCGCGCAGCGCGTCTCGCCCTCCACCACGCCCGGTCCGGGCCGGAGGTGCACAGCGCTCGGCACCGACGAGGTCTGCCGGACGCCGGTCGAGGGCACAGACGGCCCGACGGCGGTCGGCCGGATGACGCGTGGTACTGCGACGTGGGATGTCGGCTGGGGGCCATTCGTGCACGACATCCGCCTCGTCGACCTCGGCGCGATGCGCGCCGTCGCGACGCTCGGCGCGATCTCGAACGGCCTCGGCGTCTCGTCCTGGACGATCGACCTCGTCCCGCCTCGCTCGGGCGCGCCCGTCGCGTCGTTCAGCGTCCAAGAGTTCGTCCCGGAGGGCCGCTCGACCGAGACGCGTGCCGGGCAGACGGTTTTCTGGGCGACGGAGTGGTGGAGCGGGCCGGACCCGGACGGCCGCCGCCGCGAGGGGACGTACCTCGTCGGGCGCCCGTTCGTCCTCACGCCGGGCGGCCTCGTGCCGGCGGCTCGCCTCGCCATCCGCGCCCGCCGGATGCGGACCGACTTCCGCACCGAGCGCGGCGGGCCCGTCCGCTGGCTCCGCGACGGGCGCGCGGTCACGTGGCGCACGGACCCGATGCTGGGCGGCCGCCCCGACGTCACGCGCGGCGTCGTCACGTCCGCCACGCTCGCCTCGCTTCCCGAGGACGGCCCGGTCGTCACCGTCACGCTCCGCACGGACGCCGAGGCCGATCTCGTGATCACATCCAACGTCTGGGAGACCAGCTCGGCCTTCGGCTACGTCGGCGACGAGGCGACGGGGCGGCTCTGGCCCGCTGGCTACCGCCCGGCCGACGTCTCGGCATGGCTCGTCGGCCACCGCGTCCGCATCGAGGTGCGGGGCGACAGCCCGACCGTGCTCTGGCGCGAGTAGGTCAGTCGCCGAGGCGCAGCACGACGATGGCGACGGCGGCGACGAGGCCGAGCACGAGGCAGCTGCCCCACAGTGCGTCCGCGCCGAAGCGGGCGAGGATCTGCCCGCCGGCGATCGGCCCGACGGTGTGCGCCAGGCCCCAGCCGCTGAGGTAGACGCCCTGGTACGTCCCCCGCAGGCTGTCCGGCGCGCGCGCCGCGACGAGCGCGGGCACGATCGGCAGAAACGCGATCTCGCCGAGCGACCACAGCACGGCGCCGCCGGCATAGGCCCACGTCGTCTCGGCAAAGCCATAGGAGCCGACGCCGAGCGCGACCAGCGCGACGGCCGCGGCGAGCAGACCGGACGTGTGGCGCGTCTCGAGCCACCGCGCCACCGGCAGGCTCAGCAGCACGACGATCGCCCCGTTGAACGCGAGAACCGATCCGAACGCGCCCGGCGACAATCCGTCCGCTCGCATCACGAGCGGGAGCGTCGTGTACGACTGCCCGAACGCCGTGCCAATGGCGAACGTGACGAGCGTGTAGCCGACGAGGACGGGGTCCCGCAGGGCGGTCGCGAGCGCGCCGGGGCGTGGCTCTGAGTCGGTCGGGACGAGGCGCTCGGGGCGCGTCTCGGGGACGGCGAGCAGAATGACGAGCGCGTAGATCGCCATCGAGGCGGCGTCCAGCGTGAACAGGAGCGAGAACGAGTGCGTCGCGAGCGCGCCGCCGATCGCCGGCCCGATGGCCGCGCCGACGTTGATCACCCAGTACAGAAGCGCGAACGCCCGTTTCTGCCGCGCCGGGTCGACCGTGTCCGCCACGACGGCCGAGACGGCCGGCCGGTACATCTCGCCGACGAAGCCGTACGCCGCGACGACGCCCGCGAGCGCCCACAGGCTGGTGGACTGCGGGATGAGCAACATCAGCGCCGCCCCACCGCCGAGGCTGCCCACGAGGACGGTGCGGCGCCCGATGGCGTCCGAGAGACTCCCGCCCACCATCCCGGCGGCGAACGATCCGGCGCCGTGGAGGCTGATGATGAACGTCGCCTGCCCGACCGTCAGCCCGCGGGTGACGGTGAGGTAGAGCGAGAGGAAAGGCAGCACGAGCAGCCCGATCCGGTTGACGAGCGTCCCGGCGACGAGGAGCCAGAACGTGCGGGGGTAGGTCGAGGTCACGGCGGGGGGAAACGGACGCGCCCCGGCGTGCCAGGGCAGCCGGGGCGCGGATCGCGTCGGGCGCGAGAGTCCTTACTTGTTCGACAGCTTGTCGGCTGCCTTGCCGACGAGGTCGGTCGCGGCGTCGGCGGCCTTCTCGCCGAGTGCCTCGGCCTTCTCCTTGACGGAGTCGGGCAGGAGGTCGACGACCTTGTCCTTGACCGCCTCAGCGGCGTCCTCGATCATATCGCCCCCCTTTTCGGCGAGGTCGGAGAGCGTGTCGGAGAGCTTGGAGAAGTCCATTGCGGAATCGGGAAGTGAGGAGCGGGAACGTACGGACGGCCGTCGGAACGGACGCCGCTGAAGCAGAACGGCCCCGAGTGCGGGAGCACCCGGGGCCGAACGAGACGTCAGACCGGGTCAGTCGGTTGCGTCGTCGATCGCATCGCCGAGCGTCTTGCGGCCGTCCGCGACGGCCTGCTTGGCCTCGCCCTTGGCCTCGTCGGCCATGCCATCGGCCTGCATCGACTTGTCGCCGGTGACCTTACCGACGGCCTGCTTGACGTTGCCCTTGAGCTCGTCCATCATGCCGCCGGCCTTCTGCGTGTTGGGGGAATCCATTGGAGGGAGGTGCTGTGCCGCGCCTGCGGCGGGAGAAGGGGAGCACCCCGTCGGGGTGCACTGGCCCCTTCAGACACCCGACTGCCCGGCTGGATCCGCCGGCCCGGTCGAATTCATCGGGCGAGGCGCCCGGAAAGACGCTCGAGGGACATTAGGTGCTTCACGCCGTCAGCGGCGGCGCGAGCGGGCGTAGTCGCGTTCGAGGCGCTCGGCGACGCGCGTCGCCGTGAGATCCGCGAGGCGCGTCAGGCCGGCCTCCATCTGCTCGGGCGTGAGGCTGGCGAGCGCCCGCCCGGTGACGACGTTGCCGATGGCGGCCGGGAGGCCGAAGAAGGAGCCGTCGAGGACGGTCCGCTCGCGGATGTCGCCGCGCCACATCTCGCTCCCGGTGGCGGCATCGCGCAGAATGAGGTCTCCGACGAGGATGAAGTACGTGTCGCCCTCGAAGGAGTCGGCGACGAGCGCGTAGTCCGCGACGCGGAGGTCGAGGATGAAGTCCGAGGCGTCGGGCCGGTCCGCCGGGATGATGCGGAGGACGTTGGCCGAGCGGACGAGCACGCGGCGCGCGATCTGGTCCGCGACGTCGACGCGGGCGACGACGCTGTCGAGGCGTGTCTGGGCGCGACGGGCCTCGCGGCGCTTCCGGGCGGCCGTGCTCACGCGGAGGACCGAGCCGACCGGGTCGTACGGGTTGATGCCCGCTTCTCCGGGGCTGCCGGCCTGCACGCGCGGGTGCGGCGGGATCGCGGCGACGATGGCGACGCGGCGCCCGGCGAGCTCGACCTCGCGGAGGCGGTTGGACGGCCCGCAGCCGGTCGCGAGCACGACGAGGGCCGCCAAGAGGGCCAGGCGGGGCGGGAGGCGAAACATGGAGCGCGGACGGGAGATGAACGGGGTGACGCTAGCTTAGCCGCCCCTTCGGTCCGGCCGGTAACGGCCTCTCACTCCCCAGCCCCATGCCGTACGTCGTCGCCCAACCCTGCATCAACTGCAAGCACACCGACTGCGTCGAGGTGTGTCCCGTCGACTGCTTCTACGAGGGGCCCAACTTCCTCGTCATCCACCCGGACGAGTGCATCGACTGCAACGCCTGCGTCCCGGCCTGCCCCGTCGAGGCGATCTACG
>JBBSUZ010000042.1:0-14417 GCA_038233965.1 Rhodothermales bacterium
GAGGGATTGGGGATTGGGGATTGGGGATTGGGGATTGGGGATTGGGGAAATTTCAGGACTCTGATCCGTGGCATGACCGTCCATCCGGTTTTCCCCAACCCCTTATACCTCGTAGGCCGTGCGGAGACGGTCAAAGATCACCTGTGTCGTCCGGTCGACGATGTCATAGACGTGCTCGAAGCCTTCGGGGCCGCCTGCGTACGGGTCCGGCACCTCGTAGTCGTCCGGCTCGGGGTCGAACTCGCGGAAGAGGCGGACGCGCGTGCCGTGGTCGCCGGCGGGGTCGAGGAAGAGCGTGTCGTTGAGGTTGGCGCGGTCCATGACGAAGACGTGCTCGAAGTGGTCGAGGTCGGACCGTTCGAGCTGGCGGGCGCGCAGGCGGCTCGTGTCCGTGCCGCGCCGGGCAGCGGTCGCAGTCATGCGTCGGTCCGGCGGCCCGCCGACGTGCCAGCCGCCGGTGCCGGCCGAGTCGACCTCGAAGCGGTCCGAGAGGCGGGCGGCGTCGACGCGGTACTGACAGATGTGTTCGTCGAGTGGGCTGCGGCAGATGTTACCCAGGCAGACGAAGAGGACCCGTATGGGTCGCGTAGCCACGCGGATCGGAGGATCGGGCATAGGTCCGGGTTACCCGGCGGAATACAGTGGGGTGAGCGTGCAAGATCGGGCAGGCCACCGCGCCGTTCCTCCAGCCGCCGCAGACGTCCGGTTCACGAGAGGGTCAGCGGCTGACACGCGGATGTCACCCAGCGCCCGGACCTTGCCTCTCCCCTGCCCCGACCGCCATGCTCGCCGCCGACCTCCTCCAGCTCGCCGCCCCCTTCGACTCCTCGGACGTCGAGTGGAAGCCCGGCGCTGTCACCCGCGACAAGTCCAAGGGCCTCGCGATGGCCTACCTCTCCAACCGCGCCGTTCAGGACCGCCTCGACGCCGTCTGCGGCCCCGCGGACTGGCGCAACGAGTTCCGCCCCGGCCCCGACGGCGGCGTCGTCTGCGGCCTCTCGGTCTACGTCGAGCGCACGCCCGGCCAGCCCGGCGAGTGGGTCACGAAGTGGGACGGCGCGGACAACACGGACGTCGAGGCGGTCAAGGGCGGCCTCTCGGGCTCGATGAAGCGCGCCGCGGTCATGTGGGGCATCGGGCGGACGCTCTACGGCCTGCCCGCACAGTGGGTCCGGCTGGACGAGCGCGGCCGCTTCGCCGAGCCCCCGCGTCTCCCCCGCGACCACGGCCAGCGCCCGGCCGCGCGTCCTGCGCCGCAGCGTCCCGAGTCCGCTCGGCTAGAGCCGTCCCGTCCTGAGCAGACGTCCCGTCCCGACACAGATCAGACGGACGCGCCGCGGTCCTCGTCGCCAGCCGGTACGCGTCGCATCGTGCGCCCGGCCGGACGTCCCGGTGAGGGCGACGGCGGCGGCGGCCGTCCCGAGCCGCGCTTCTGACGTGCTTCGCTGGTGAGCATGAGCCAGGGACGCCCGCCCTGCACCCCCCGCTCGCTGGCTGACGCCATTTCGCTGTCCCCCTTGAAGGGGGACAGACTGACCGCGCTACACAACCCTGTCAGTTGAGCAGGGCTCGTGCGCGGTCAGGCAGGGGGTCCGCAAGCGTCACGTCCCGATGTGCTCGGCGAGGTCGTCGCGGCGCGTCTTCTGGCGCAGCTTGCGCAGCGCCTTCTCCTTGATCTGGCGGACCCGCTCGCGCGTGAGGTCGAACTCCGCCCCGATCTCCTCGAGCGTCATCGGCGTCTCGCGGCCGATGCCGAAGTAGAGGCGCGTCACCTCGGCCTCGCGCGGCAGCAGGCACCCGAGCGCCCGCTCGACGTCCTCCTTCAGGCTCGCCCCGACGAGCGCCTCGTCCGGCATCGCCTCGGCGTCGTCCGAGAGCACGTCGAGCAGCGAGTTGTCCTCGTCCTCGCTGAACGGCGCGTCCATCGAGAGGTGGCGGCCGGTGTGGCGGAGCGCGTCGCGGACCTTCTCGGCGCTGATGTCGAGGTCGGCCGCGAGCTCGTCGATGTTGGGCGCGCGCTCGTGGAGCTGCGCGAGCCGCGCGGAGGCCTTGCGGATCTTCGAGATCGTCCCGATGCGGTTCAGCGGCAGCCGCACGACGCGGCTCTGCTCGGCGAGCGCCTGCAGGATCGCCTGCCGCACCCACCACACGGCGTACGAGATGAACTTGAAGCCACGCGTCTCGTCGAACCGCTGCGCGGCCTTGATGAGCCCGTAGTTGCCCTCGTTGATCAGGTCGGACAGCGTCAGGCCCTGCCCCTGATACTTCTTGGCGACGGACACCACGAAGCGCAGGTTGGCGCGGACGAGCCGGTGCAGCGCCTCGCCGTCGCCGTCGCGGATGAGCTGCGCGAGCCGGACCTCGTCATCCGCCTTCAGCAGCGGAATCTGGCCGATCTCCTGCAGGTACTGGTCCAGCATGCGCTGGGTGCGCGGGACGTACATGATGTCGGGGGAACGGGCCCGGCAGGCCGGGCGGCGGGGGACGGTCCGGCGGCGACTCGGACGGTGAGGTAAACGTGTGCACTGCCCCTCCGGGTCCCGCCCGGACCGGGCCAACCCGCGTGCCTCACCGCGGGGCTGGCCCGTGCTAGCTTTCGGCACGCCCCGCACCGATGCCCTCCGACGCCGCCTCCCTCTGGCTCCTCGACTGCCGCGGCCGGATGCTCGACGCCCGGCCGCTCGCGCTCGGCGGCCGTCCGCACGTCGTCGGCGTCCTCAACGTCACGCCGGACTCGTTCTCGGACGGCGGACGCTACGACAGGAGCGTGCAGGCAGCCGTGGACCGCGCCGCTGAGATGGAGCGCGAGGGTGCGACCGTCGTCGACGTCGGCGGCGAGTCGACGCGGCCGACGGGCACGGCGTACGGATCCGGCGCGGACGTCGTGAGCGTGGACGAGGAGACCGGGCGCGTCGTGCCGGTGATCGAGGCCATCGCGCGCGAGTTGCCGCACCTGCTGATCTCGGTCGACACGTCCAAGGGCCCTGTCGCGCGGGCCGCCCTGCGGGCCGGGGCGCACCTCGTCAACGACGTCCGCGGTCTGCGCGACGGGACGGCGACGGCGCAGGCCGCGGCCGACTTCGGCGCGCCGCTCGTCGTGATGCACTCGGCCGGCGCGCCCGGCGCGATGCCCCACGAGGGCGACGCCGAGCGCGACATCTCGCAGGTCGTCATCGACGGGCTGGCAGAATCGGTCCGCGCGGCCGAAGCGTGCGGCGTGCGCGGGATCGTGGTCGACGCCGGCTTCGGGTTCGGCAAGACCGCGGCCGAGAACCTGCGCCTCATCGGCGAGACGGGCCGGCTCGCAGAGGCGTTCGGGCGGCCGGTGATGGTCGGCGTGTCGCGCAAGCACACCGTCGGCGTCGTGTTGGGGAGCGCGCGGGCGCCGGCGCCCGTCGGCGCCCGCCTCGTCGGGTCGCTCGGGCTCGCGGCGCAGGCCGTGCTGGCCGGCGCGAGCCTCGTCCGCACCCACGACGTCCGCGAGACGGCCGAGCTGCTGCGCACCCTCGCGGCTGTCGCGAACGCGACGCGCGCCGACGACCGGGAATCGCCATGATGCTCGCCGACCTCTTCCGCATCGGCTTCCTGCCGGTGACGTGGCTGGATCTGCTCGACGTCGGCCTGACGGCGATCCTCGTCTACCAGGTGTACCGCCTCATCCGCGGGACGATCGCGGTCCAGATCTCGGTCGCGCTGCTGATCCTGCTCGTCGTGAGCACGGTCGTGCGGCTGCTCGGCCTGACGACGCTCTCGACCATCTTCGGGGCCGTCGGCGACGTCTTTGGCATCGTGGTCGTGGTGCTGTTCGCGCCCGAGATCCGGCAGGCCCTGTTCCTCGTCGGCCGCAACCCGATCGTGCGGCGGCTCGTCGCGCCACCGCCGCGGCAGAAGATCACGGCCGAGGCAATGGCCGCGATCGGCGAGATGAGCCGCAGCCGGACGGGCTCGCTCATCGCGTTCTCGCGCTCGACCGGCCTCCGCAACTATGTCGAGACCGGCACCCAGATCCACGCCGACGTCGAGCGCGACCTGCTCGCGAGCATCTTCTACCCCAACTCGCCGCTCCACGACGGGGCGGTCATCATCCAGGGCCAGAAGATCGAGGCCGCGCGCTGCATCCTGCCCGTCTCGGAGTCGCGGACGCTCAACCCGAACCTCGGCCTGCGCCACCGCGCCGCCGTCGGGCTCTCGGAGCGCACCGACGCCTTCATCGTGGTCACGAGCGAGGAGACCGGCGGCATCTCGGTCGCCGAGAACGGCCGGCTGGACGTCGGCCTGACGATGACGGAGCTCGAGACGCGCTTCGAGGCGGCCTTCCGCCCGGAGCGCCGCGGCCCGACGCCGAGCGCGGGCACACGCCTCCGCGACCTGCTCGCCACCCGAGACGGAGGACGCCGTGGAACCGACTGACCGCCGCGCCGCCCGGCTTGCCGCCACGCTCCGCGCCGGCGGCATCTGCGACGAGCGCGTGCTCGCTGCCATCGCGGCCGTCAACCGGCAGGCGTTCGTCGAGCCGTCGCTCCGCGCGCGCGCCTTCGAGGACGCCGCGCTCCCGCTGCGCCTCGGCCAGACGATCTCGCAGCCGTCGACCGTCGCCCGGATGTCCGAGCTGCTCGGCGTCCAGCCCGGCGACCGCATTCTGGAGGTCGGGACGGGCAGCGGCTACCAGGCGGCCGTGCTCGCGGCGATGGGCGCGCGCGTGTTCTCGATCGAGCGCCACGCGCCGATCCTGGCGCAGGCGACGGCCGTGCTGGACAAACTCGGCATCCGCATCCGGACGCGGGTCGGCGACGGGCACCACGGCTGGTCCGCCCTCGCCCCGTTCGACGGCATCGTCGTGACGGCCGGCGGGCCCGGCGTGCCCGGCGAGCTCGTCCGGCAGCTTCGCCTGCCCGCGCCCGGCCGCGCCGGCGCGAGCCTCGTGATCCCGGTCGGGCCTCCGGGCAAGCAGACGCTGCACCGCATCACGCGAACCGGCGAGACGACGACGCACGACGAGGCGCACGGCGCCGTCTCGTTCGTCCCCTTCGTCCCCGGCCGCACGGCGTGAGGGCAGCGGGCAGCAACCGACCGCGCCGACGCCCGACGTCAATCACCGCCCCGATATCAACCGCCTCTCTCCCTTCTTGTCATCCCGGACTCCGACCCGGGATGACATTTTTCTGGTAGTGCGGCACATCAGGCCGAAGTATTTCAGCCACCCGTTTGGACCCTTCAACCGTTCAATCGTCGATCGCTTCCTCGACGGTCATCAGCAGTGCCTCGAGTAGCGTCACGACGGCGTCGGCGCCGAGGGGGAGCGTGAGCTGATGGCTGAAGCCGCGCGACGCGAGGTCGGCGCCGCCGATCGGGACGGCGCTGATGCGCAGGATCGGCAGCGTGGCATAGCCCGGGATCGTCCGCAGGAGGCGGACCCGCTTTTGGTCGGTCTCGCGCGCCGCGCCGGCGACGAAGACGGCGTCGTAGGCCAGCTTCCGTGCCTCGCGTAAGCCCTGGCCCGTCGTCTCGGACTCGCAGACGGTGCCCTGCGGCGCGAGCCACGTCCGGATCGACGTAGCATCTGACCCGAGGCCGACCGTTAGAATCTGGGCGCCGACGAGCGCCGGGTTCGTCGCCGTGTGCGCTGCCCGCCGGACCACCGCCGAGCGCTCGGCCCACCGCGGGATCTCGACCCGGACCGTCGTCCCGATGCCTAGTTCGCTCTCGATCACGACCGTCCCGCCGAGCATGTCGACGAGCCCGCGGACGATGGACAGCCCGAGGCCGTTGCCTTCGTGGGTGCGTGCATGGCCCGTCGAGACCTGCTCGAAGGGCTCGAAGACGGCATCGATCTGGTCGGCCGGGATGCCGATGCCCGTGTCGCGCACCGCCACCGACAGCACATGGTCCGTCGCATCGACGAGGACGGTGACAGCGCCCTCAGGCGTGAACCGGATCGCGTTGCCGACCAGATGGACGAGGATGCGTCCGAGCGCGCCGCGGTCGATCTCGGCCGGCAGGTCGAGGCCGTCGGGCAGCACGTGGAGCGCGAGCCCGCCCCGTGCGGCCAGCGGGCGCATCGTGCGGACGCACTCGCGGACGACGAGCGCCGCGTCGACGGGCTCGGGGTAGGTCTCGGTCGTCCCGGTCTGGAGCTTGAACATGTCGAGCAGCGCGTCGACGGTGGCGAGCAGACGCTGGCCGCCGCTCTGGATGCCGGCTGCGAGGTCTCGGATCGACTCGTCTGCCTCGTCGAGGAGCATCTCCGAGAAGCCGAGGACGGCCGTGAGCGGCGTCCGGAGTTCGTGGCTGGTGTTGGAGAGCAGGTCGTCCTTGAGCTTGTCCGCGTGGCGGAGGCGCGTGTTGGTCTCCTTGAGGCGCGCGCTCAGGCGCTGCATGCGCTGGTTGCGCGCGCGGGCCGCCTCGAGGCGCAGGCGCTGCGTGTAGAGCCGCCACGCCGTGATCGCCCAGATGAAGCCGCCGAGCGCGAGCGCGTAGAGCGTGTACGCCCACCACGTGCGGTACCACGGCGGCAGGATGCGCATGCTGAACGAGGCGACGGACGTCTCATGGCCGGCGTCGTCGCGCGCGCGGACCTCGAAGGCGTAGGTCCCCTCGCGGATGCCGATGAACTGCGTGACGTTCTCGTCGCTCCACGGCCCCCACGTCTCATCGTCGGAGCCGAGCAGACGCGTCGAGAACTCGGTCTTGCCGGGCTGGTCGAAGAGCGCCGCGGCATATTCCACGCGCAGGCCACGCACGCTCGCGATGGGCACCTCGAGGTCGACGCCGTGGGTCTGCGGCAGGCCGGACGCACCGCCGAAGAGGACGGTCCGGTCGCGGTTGGTCACCTGACGGATCATCGCCGTATAGCTGCGGAAGCCGAGGCGGACGCGCGGATCGTAGCGCAGCAGCCCGTCCGCCGTTGCAATCCACGTCACGCCCGAAGGCTGAGTGAGGAGGTCATTGGGCTGGATGTCGCCGAGTTCGAAGCCCATCTGGGGGGACGATCTGAGGCGACCCTCGACGAATGTCCACGGATCGGTGCCGGCCGGCGCGAAGAGACCGTACATACCGCCAAGCTTCGTGAGCGAAGCCTCGCGTACGAGCCGCACACCCCGCCCGACGACCTCGATACGGAATACTCCATCTCGTGCAGAGATGAGCAGGTGAGAGCCGACGAGGTTGAGCGACCCCGACGACTGAGTCATGCCCTCTTCGAGCCCGTACGAATCGACGACCGGGTTCGCTGAGGCCGGGTAGCGAATGCGGTACAGCCGCCCCCCAAGCGGCGAAATCCAGAGCGCACCGGCAGCGTCCTCCTGGATATACCGCGTCTCTCCCGCAATGCCGAGCAGCGGACCCGCGACCGTCCACTCGCCGCCGCGGAGCACGAGACGCACGACGCCGTCGAGGGTCCCGACGAGCACCTGGTCTAACTGGCCGGGCACGGGCGCGACCGAAAAGGCCGTCCCGCTCATTACCTGGCGAACGCGGCCGTCTCGCAACACGAACACACCCTCGTCCTGAACTGCGATCAGGAGACCGGCGCGCGTGGCAGACACGTCCCAGATCTGCTTGCGCTCCCACGGAAAACCCTGAACGAGTTCGAAGCGCGAGTAGCCGGAATCGTCCGATCCAGGACGACCGAGACGGCCCCGTACACGCCGGAACAGCCCGACGTCGGTCCCGACGTAGATGGCGCCGTCGTAATCGACGACCGTATTAGGACTCGCTAGCAAGCCATCCGCCTCGTCGAACCATGTGTGGCGTGGGAACGGATCGAGCCGCACCATCCCGTTCTGAAGTGCGGCCCACAGCCCGCCCTGTGCGTCGGCGAAGAGGCCAAGCACGTCATCACCAAGCTTCAGGCCGATGTCCTCGCGGTACACGCGCGTGATCTCACCGCCGGGGGTGACGAGCGCGATGCCACCCCCGAACGTGGCGACAGCGTACAGCATGCCGCGTCCCGTATACCGGTTCGGAATGGCGACGGCCGAGTAGGGCCGAAACGTGCGGAGATACTCGGACGCCGGCCCGGCGATGGCGCGAGTGGTCCCATCCTGCCCGATCCCGACCAGCCCCTCGTCTCGCACGACGGCGACCCAGCCAGTTCCGTCAGGAAGTAGAGCGTCCACCTTTCGGTCGGCGAAGGCCGCACCGCCCGGCATGAGGGCGAGTCTCGCCGACCCGAGACGTTTGATGCCAACGCCGTCCTCCCATACGTAGACGCGCCCGCCGACCAAGAAACCCGACCGGAAGCGCGTATCGGTCCGCCACACCTCCATGCGCCGGCCATTCCACCGAAAGAGGCGCTGCGCACTCTGGAACACGATGCCCTCAGCCGTCGCGAATGTCGTCCAGACGTCGGTGAACTCGCGGTCGGCGAGCGGGATCTGCGAAGTCAGGCTGCGGAAGTGGAGCGTACCAATCGCGTCAGGCTCGAGCAGCCCGATCTCGGCGATGCCACCAGCGAAAACGCGCCCGCGCTGGTCCACTGCGACTGAGTGAATGAGGAGGCGCTGGTCCTCGCCCGTCTGGTAGATGCGCCACTTCACACCGTCGTACTCGAGCACGCCGTTCGTGTTGGCGACGTAGATGCGGCCGTCCGGGTGCTGCGCGAAGCCCCAGTTCTGGGCATTACCGCCCGACTCACGCCACGAGATGCGGCGGGCAAACAGCGGACGCCCCTCCCCGGGTGAAGGGATGGGCTGTGATGCTGCACCGGGGACCACGGCGAGCAGAACGACGAACAGGGCCGCGAAGCGAGTCACGGGCAGAGGCGGGCCCGCAGAGCGAGCGTCGGGGAGACGGATCTCCGTATCGGGCCCTGTCGCCATGACTTAAACGGATCCCGGCGGGACACAGATCGTTCATTGCTCACCACTGTCACGTTTCGTATCCTGATGGTTCGGGTATGAGTCACGGCGGTGACGCTCCGGCACGTTCATCTCTCTCCCTCCCTCATGAAGGCTCTCCTGTTTTCCCTGGCCCTCGGCCTGACCCTCGCAGCCGGCGCCGTCGGCACGGGCGGCGGCACGACGGCCCCAAAGGGCGGCGTCCTTGACATCGCCGGAACGGGCGGTGGCACGACGGCTCCCAAGGGCGGCGTCCTCGACATCGCCGGAACGGGCGGTGGCACGACGGCTCCCAAGGGCGGCGTCCTTGACATCGCCGGAACGGGCGGTGGCACGACGGCTCCCAAGGGCGGCGTCCTCGACATCGCCTGACGTCGCGCTCGCTCCGAACTCTTCGGAGCGGATCTGCTGACAGACTCGCCGGGCCGACACGACAGGCGCGGCGGTCTCCCCTTCTGCCCCGACGCGCTCAGCGTGCCGGGGCAGAGTCGTATTCGGACGGCTGCCTCAGGCCAGAGGCGAATCGGGGCACGGGTAAACGGCCTGCCCGAAGGTGAACACTGTGCCGGTCATCGTCCGGCCCGAGCGTGCGATCTTGCGGCGCACCACCGCCCGCCCCATGCTCTCCGACGCCCTCGACACGCTCGACCGCGACCGCGCCGCCTTCCTCAGCGCCTACGACGCGCTCACGCCGGCCCAGCGCTCCTTCCGCCCCGCCGACGGCGGCTGGACGGCCGTCGAGATCGCGCAGCACCTCGCCCTGACCGACGCGAGCACGCTCGCCATCGTCCGGAAGCAGGCGGCCGCTGGCGACGCCCGCCGCGACGTCGGCACGCCGGACGACGACCGCCTCGCGGGCGTCGAGGCGTTCCTCCGCTCCGAGGCCCGCATCCCCATGCCGGCGTCGGTCGAGGCCGTCATCCGGCCGGATGGCCCGCCGGACGAGGACTGGCGCGGCCGCTTCGCCGCCTTCGCCGACGACTGGAGCGCCTTCGCCGACGCCTTCCCGGCCGAGCTCGAGACGGTCGCTCTCCTGGACCATCCGCGCGCCGGAGCTCTCCGTGCCGACGGGGCCGCCCGGTTCGTCGCCGCGCACATCGAGCACCACGCCCGTCAGCTCGCGCGCCTCTGCGCGTCGGAGGGATTCCCGGCCTGAGCCTCAGTCCGCGCCGCCGGGGTAGACCTTGATCGACTCGTAGCGCCGCAGTTCGACGGATCCCGGCTTCGCCCCGCGCGGCTTGCGCACGTCGCACGCGCGGCAGACGTGGACGTCCACCTTGCCCGACGCCTTGCCGGCCTTGGAGTGCTTCGCCGCCAGCTCGGCCGCCCGCTTGACGACCGCCCGCGGCACCTCGCCACCCCCGGGCTGCCGCACGACGACGTGGCTCCCCGGCGTCCCGCCGCCGACGTGGAGCCACACGTCCTGCGGGTTGGCGACCTTGAACGTCAGCCGGTCGTTGTCCGACGCGCTCCGCCCGACGAGCACCTCGTAGCCCTCGACGTCGTGCGTGTCCCAGCCGTCGGCTACGGGTCGTTCGGGGCGGGGCATCGGCGCTCGGCGGGTGAGGTTGAAAGCTACCTCGACCGGACCTGATCTCACGTGAACACGCTCTACACCCGCTCCATCGCCGCCGCCGCAGCCATGCTCCGGCGAGGCGGGCTCGCCGCCTTCCCGACCGAGACCGTCTACGGCCTCGGCGCCGTCGCCAGCGACGCACGCGCCGTTGCGGCCGTGTTCGCGGCGAAGGGCCGGCCGGCGGATAATCCGCTGATCGTCCACGTCTCCGACACACGTGACGTCGACGCGCTCGCGGACGTCCCGGACGTCGCCCGTGCGCTGCTCGCGGCGTTCGCGCCGGGCCCGATCACGCTCGTGCTCCCGCTGCGCGCCGCCCTGCCCGCGGCCGTCACCGCCGGGCGTGCGACCGTCGCCGTGCGGATTCCGGACTACGAGACGGCCCGCGACCTCATCCGCGTCGTCGGCGCGCCGCTCGTCGCGCCGAGCGCCAACCGCTCGGGCCGCCCGAGCCCGACGACGTGTCAGGCCGTCCGCGACGACCTCGACGGCCGCATCGATGCCGTCTTGGAAGGCGCGCCGACGCGGGTCGGGATCGAGTCGACGGTCGTGGACGTGACGGGCGACGTGCCGGTCGTGCTGCGGCCGGGCTCGGTGACCCTCGCGGACCTGCAGCGCGTCGCGCCGGACACGCGAGAGGCCACGGGTGCGGACGATGCAGGCCGGTCGCCGGGCACGCGTCACCGTCACTACGCTCCGCGCGCGCGCGTCCGGATCGTCGACGCGCCAGACCCGGCACCCGATGCGGCGTGGATCGGGCTCGGCGCCCCCCCCCGGGGCTACGGGCTCACCGAGGCGTGCACGACCGTGGACGGCTACGCCCGCGCGGCGTTCGACCTCTTCCGCCGGGCGGACGCGCTCGGCCTCGCCCGCATCGACACACAGGCCGTGCCCGACCACGGGCTCGGACGGGCGCTCATGGACCGCCTCCGCCGAGCCGCTGCCGGCTGAGATCTGGCGCCGGGTGCAGCAGTGCCGGCGACGATACCAGGCGCTCAGATCGACCGAGCCTATCGTCTATCCCGCACGGGTGACGCCCCGAATCCGGTTGACGCCCCGGCCCGTCGGTGCCCGTGACACGGGCCGCGCCCGTGCCCGCGCCGCCGCGGTAGCTTGCCGGGCCCTCTCCTCCGCCCTGTGTCGCGCGTCCTTCTCGCCGTCGGCGTCGTCCTCGCCGTGCTCGCCGCCGCCGCCGGCGTCGTCGGCTGGCTCGCCTACGGGCCGAGCCCCGACCGCGACGGCACCCGCGACGTTCCCGGCCTCGGCGCCGACGTCTCGGTCGCGTGGCCGGATTCCGGCGGCGTCGCGGTGGAGGCCGCGACGTGGCCCGACGCCATGGCCGGGCTCGGCTACGCGCACGCCGCCGACCACGCCTTCGCCCTCGCGCTCTGGCGCCAGACGGCGCGGGGCGAGACGGCGACCTGGTTCGGCGACTCCGCCCGCACGTCGGACCTCCACGCCCGCCGCCTCGGCTTCGACGCCCTCGCCCGCGAGACCTACGACGGCCTCGACCCCGCGACGCGGGCCCGCCTCGACGCCTACGCCCGCGGCGTCAACGCCGCGCTCAGCGAGCCCGGCGTCGCCCAGTCCGACGCCTTCGTCTGGCTCGGCCTCACGCCCGAGCAGTGGCAGCCGTGGGACGCCCTCGCCGTCGAGCGCCTCCTCGCCTACCTCGCCACGCCCGCGCCCGATTCGTCGTGGACGGCCGCCGCCCGCGCCTCGCCCGACGTCGCCCGGTTCGTCCGCGCCGACGCCGCCTTCCGCCGCGCCGTCGCCATCGGCGAGACCGGCGTCGGCCGCGCCTTCGCCGCCCCCGCGGCCGAGGGCATGGCGCTCGTGCTGCACCAGCCCGGCGGCGCGTCCGCGCTCCCGCTCGTCGTGCCGGTCGCGTTCCACGTCGGCGACAGGCGCGTCGCCGCGGCGTCCATCCCGGGCACGCTGACGGTCCTCGCCGGGACGGACGGCGCGTCCGCCTGGGCCGTCCTGCTGACGTCCGCGTTGCGCCTGGACCCGTTCGACGGAGACCCGCCGCTGCCCGTCTTCAGCCGCGTCGTCGCCCGCGACGGCCGCGAGACGCTCGTCGCCATCGCCCGCGACTCGTCCGGCCTCGTCCTCGGCCCGCCGCGCCCGCCCGGTGCGGCGGCCACGTCCGCCATCGCCGATTCCACCCGTCCGGGGCCGCCCTCTCCGCGCCCCGCCGATTCGGCACGCGCCCAGCCACGCGTCGCAACCCGGCAGGCAGTCAGGAGTCAACCGGCGCCAACTAGGACGTCCCCTCTCCCCCGGGGAGAGGGACAGGGTGAGGGGGAAACCTTAGCTGCGACTCCCGACACGACAGCAACAGACTCGCCCGCCGCGCCTACGCGCTGGGTCGTCCGCTGGGCCGGCTTCCGCACCGGCACCGACGCCACCGCCTTCGCCCGCCTCGCCGAAGGCATGCCGGCGGGCCCGTTCACGCTCCTCCGCGGCGACGGCCTTCTCACGACCGGCGCCGAAACCCGCATCCTCGGGCGGCCGATCGTCGCCGTCCAGGACGGCCTGACCGCCTTCGCCTCGGACGACGCCGACGCGCGCTGGGCGCCCGCCCGCCTCGCCGCCCTCGCCGCCCGCCGCGTCCCCGCCGCCGTCCTCGCCAGCGACGCCCGCTCCGAGTGGGCCGGCCGCCGCTTGCCGCCGCTGCTGCGCGCGCTCGGCCCGCGCGAGCGGCTCCCGCGCGCGCTCGAGGAGCCCGTCGCCTTCCTCCGCAGCTGGGACGGCCAGTACACCACGGACGCCATCGGCCCGACCGTCTTCGAGGCGTGGATGCAGGCGCACCGCGCCGAGACCGGCCACCTCCCCGACGCCGCCGACTCGACCGACGTCGCCCTCCTCCCGTTCACGCTCGCCATCGCCGGAGGCACGCTCCGCGACCGCTTCGGCGCCGAGCCCGCCGCATGGCAGTGGGGCACGGCGCAGGCGCGCACGCGCACGCCCGTCCTCGGCAAGCTCGGCGGCACGCCCGGCAGCCGCTACGCCGACGCCGACGCCGGCCCCGGCGGCCACCCGACCGCCCTCCGCCCCGGCCCCGCTCGCCTCTCCGGCGACGTCCCGCCCGACACGTCCGCCCGGCCCGTCCTGCCGGCCGAGATCGCCCGCCTCCGCCAGCGCCCGCGCCGACTCGCCGACGCACCGTCGTCTGGTCCCGCCGTGTGGTCGGTCTGGACCACGCTGGGCCGTCCCACGCTGTTCGTTCGTGGCCCGGAGCGCATTCGTGCGTCGTTCGAGCCCGTTGAAGCGGCGACCGACCGTCCGGGCGTGACCGTTGGTATCGATGCAGGCACGCCGCTTCCGGCCCGACGTCTCGTCCTCCGATCCGCCCCCTGATGACCGCTTCCCCTGACATTTTCGTTGGCCTCGACGCCGGCGGCACCAAGACGGCCGTCGTCGCGCAGGCGGGCGCCGCCGCGCACCGCTTCGTCGGGCCGGGCGCGCACGCCCTCCGCGACGGCGCCGACGGCGCGGCCGAGACGCTCGCTGCGCTCGTCACGCAGGCACGCGAGGCGCTCGGCGGGGCTGCGATCGGCGGCGTCGGGGTCGGGCTGGCCGGGGCCGGACGTGCGCCCGAGCAGGCTGCCGTCGCCGACGCCCTTCGTGGTCGTCTCGGGGATGTCCGCGTGGCCGTGACGCATGACGCCGACGTCGCCTTTGAAGCCGTTTGGGGCGCCGAGTCGGGCGCGATCCTGCTCGTCGGGACGGGCTCGCTCGTCTACGCCCGCACGACCGACGGGACGGCGCTGCGCGCCGGCGGCTGGGGCCTCGCTCTGGGCGACGACGGCTCGGGTTCCGCCCTCGGCCGCCTCGCGCTCCGCGCCGCGCTCGCCGCCCACGACGGCGGTCCGCCGACGGCCCTGCTGGACCTGGCCGCCGAGGACGGCCTCGTGACGCCCGCCGACCTCATCGCGGCCGCACACGCCGGCCCGCTCGCCGCCTTCGCCCCGCTCCTGCTCCGCGCCGCCGCGGCCGAC
>JBBSUZ010000043.1:0-14220 GCA_038233965.1 Rhodothermales bacterium
CCGATCGGCCGCGGCCAGCGCGAGCTCGTCATCGGCGACCGCCAGACGGGCAAGACGGCCGTCCTCATCGACACGATCCTCAACCAGAAGCGGACGCACGACGGCGCGCCGGGCTCGAAGCCGGTCTACTGCATCTACGTCGCCATCGGCCAGAAGGCGTCCACGGTGGCCACGCTCCAGGCGTCGCTCGAGAAGTACGGCGCGATGCAGTACAGCGTCATCGTGTCCGCGCCCGCCTCGGCGCCGGCGCCGCTGCAGTTTATCGCGCCGTTCGCCGGCGCCTGCATCGGCGAGTTCTTCCGCGACACGGGCCGCCACGCGCTCTGCATCTACGACGACCTCTCGAAGCAGGCCGTCGCCTACCGCGAGGTGTCGCTGCTGCTGCGCCGCCCGCCGGGCCGCGAGGCGTACCCGGGCGACGTCTTCTACCTGCACTCGCGCCTGCTCGAGCGCGCGGCGAAGATCAACTCGACGGACGCGATCGCCAAGAACATGAACGACCTGCCCGACTCGCTCAAGGGCCTGGTCAAGGGCGGCGGCTCGCTGACGGCGCTGCCGGTCATCGAGACGCAGGCCGGCGACGTCTCGGCGTACATCCCGACCAACGTGATCTCGATCACGGACGGCCAGATCTTCCTCGAGTCCAACCTCTTCAACGCGGGCGTCCGCCCGGCCATCAACGCCGGCATCTCGGTGTCCCGCGTCGGCGGCAACGCGCAGATCAAGGCGATGAAGACGGTCTCGGGCTCGCTCCGCCTGGACCTCGCGCAGTACCGCGAGCTCGAGGCGTTCTCGAAGTTCGGCTCGGACCTCGACGTCACCACGCAGCGCCAGCTCAACCGCGGCGCGCGGCTCGTCGAGATCCTGAAGCAGCCGCAGTACGCGCCGGTCCCGGTCGAGGAGCAGGTCGCCGTCATCCACGCCGCCTCGAAGGGCCTGCTGGACGTCGTCCCGATCGACCGCGTGCGCGAGTTCGAGGCCGAGTTCCGCGAGGCGCTCCGCCTCAAGCACGCCGACGCGCTCGCCCAGATCGTCCGTGACGGCAAGATGGCGGACGAGTCGGTCGCGGTCATCGAGCAGGAGGCGACGGACCTCGCGGCCGGCTACGCCAGCTGACGGGATGCGGGATAGGGGACGCGGGATGGGCAGATAGTCTGCCAGCCCCCGTCCTCGTCCCATCTGCCCATCCCATATCCCGCATCCCACATGGCCTCTCTGAGAGACATCCGCGGCCGCATCGGCTCGGTCAAGAACACGCAGCAGATCACGCGCGCGATGAAGATGGTCGCAGCGGCGAAGCTGCGGCGCGCGCAGGAGCGCATCTTCACAGCGCGGCCCTACGCCTACAAGGTGCGCGAGATGATCGGGCACCTCCGGCAGCAGCTGGACCCGACCGACCACCCGCTCTTCGAGGAGCGCGAGACGGTCGGCGGCGTGCTAATGATCGTTGTCACGAGCGACCGTGGCCTCGCGGGCGCGTTCAACACGACGCTGCTCAAGACGGCCGAGGCGGCCATCGCCGAGCGCTACGCGGACCTCCGCGCGGCGGGCCGGCTCCACGTCGCCGCCGTCGGGCGCAAGGGCCACGACTACTTCAACACGCGCGGCGCCCAGCTCGAGGGCGACTACCGGGGCTTCTTCACCGACCTCAAGTTCGAGCGCTCGGGCGAGCTCGCCGACCTCGCGGTCGCCGGCTTCATGGACGGCCGCTGGGACCGCGTCGAGCTCGTGTACAACGAGTTCAAGAACACGATCACACAGAACCGGATCGTCGAGACGCTGCTGCCGGTGCCGGCCGAGGCCGTCTTCACGCCGGTGATGGCCGAGACGGAGGGCTACGACACGTCGGGCGAGGCGCGCTCGCAGGTGGACTACCTCTTCGAGCCGTCGGCGGAGGCGCTGCTGGAGAAGCTGCTGCCGGAGTTCCTGCAGTACCAGATCTGGCGCGCGCTGCTGGAGTCCAACGCGTCCGAGCAGGGCGCGCGGATGGTGGCGATGGACAACGCGACGACGAATGCGGGCGAGCTCCTCAAGTCGCTCCAACTCACGTACAACCGCGCCCGTCAGGCGGCGATCACGACGGAGATCATCGAGATCTCGTCCGGCGCCGAGGCCCTTGCGGACGCATAGTCCGGCCACCGGATAACGGGAAACGCCGGGCGAGCCCGGACCGGCCATCGGGGACGTCCCCGGTGGCCGTTTCTCATGACCGATCCGCGTGCACGTCCGGAGCCGTCTCCGCCGTACCATCGGGCGTCACCCGCTGCCGCCCCGATGCGCCTTGCTGCTCTCCTCGCGATCCTCGTCCTCGCCGTGCCCGTCGGCGCGCAGACGTTTACCGTCGCCTCGTCCGC
This sequence comes from Rhodothermales bacterium, assembly GCA_038233965.1. Classification (GTDB taxonomy): domain Bacteria; phylum Bacteroidota; class Rhodothermia; order Rhodothermales; family Rubricoccaceae; genus DASVSE01. The sequence goes on from JBBSUZ010000043.1 coordinate 2,355, forward strand.
TCCGGCGGACCATGCCGCCAACGTCCCAACCACGACGTCGATCGCGCTGACGTTCTCGGCACCTGTCTCCGCGACGGCCGCTCCCGTCCTGGCCACGTTCCCGACCGGGGCCGTCACGCTCGGGACGCCGGTGCGCAGCGCGGACATGCGGACGCTGACGTACCCGGCGACGCTGCCGGCCGCCACGCGCGTCGTCGTGCTCGTGCTCGGCGCGACGTCCGAGGCCGGCGACGGGCTCACGACGCCCTTCGCACTCAACCTCAACACGGGCCCGTCGAACGGCCCGCTGACGGTCCGCGGCAGCATCACCGGCACGGGCGGCGTCGTGCCGGGCGGCTCCATCGTCGCGCTCGTCACGGGCGACATCGCGGCGGGCACCATCGAGATCGTCGCGGCGGACGTCGTCGAGGGCGCGGGGGCGAGCCTGCCGTACGCGCTCGGTCCGGTCGCGTTCGGGCTGTACTCGGCCGGGGCGGTCCGCATCCCGCTGCCGCTCGGGAGCACCGCCGGCGGCGCGGGATACGGCCTCTACGACCCGGACGGCGACGGCACACCGAACCCGATCCTCTCGCCGACGGGCGTCAACATCGTCGTCGCGCCGCCGCCGCCGCGCACGGCCGCCGAGGACTTCGCCGGCACCGTCGCCGCAGCAAATGGCGCGCTCGGCGCGCCGGCCTCGTTCGTCGCCGTCGAGCCGACGGTCACGGACGCGACGGGCGGCGCGGCCGCGTGGTCGTACCGCTTCGAGGACTCGGCCACGGGCGACGAGACGCGCATCGTGCGCCTGGGCGCCTTCACGCTGCCCGTCGCCGTCGCAACGCCGACGGCCGGCGACGTCCCGTTGCCGACGCCGTTCTTCGACTCGCCGCAGACGCTCGCCAGCGTCGAGGCGCAGGGCGGGGCGGCGTTCCGGGCGGCGCACGCGGCCGAGACGGTCGTGGTGACGCTCGAGTCCATGTTCACGTCCGTGCCCGAGTGGAAGGCGACGTACCGCGCCTCGGGCGGCGACGAGGCGACGTTCCGCGCGCCATTCGCCGCCGACCTCGCGGGCGAGCCCGGCGCGGCGGCGCCCGCGCGCCTCGCGCTGCGCTCGGCCAACCCGACCCGCGACGGCGTCACGGTCGCGCTCGTCCTAGACGCGCCCGGCGACGTCCGTGTGTCCGTGCTGGACGTGCGCGGCCGCCTCGTCGCGCGCCTCGTCGACGGCCCGGTCGGCGCGGGCGAGGCCAGCCTCCGGTGGACGCCGGCGTCGGGCGTCGCGGCGGGCGTCTACCGGATCGTCGCCGAGACGGCGGGAGGGACGTCGGCGGTCGCGGTGACGGTGGTGCGGTAGAGATGCAGTTTGGAGTTTGAAGGTTGAAGAGGTCATGCGCCGCGCATGAGACGGGCGTCTCCTCTAACCCCTTCAAACTCCAAACTCCAGACTGCTTTTATCGGACGGAGATGCTGATCGAGCCGGAGCCGGTGTCCACCGAGATCCGCTCGCCGCCGCGGCCGATGCGGCCCTGCGCCTCGCGGCGCTCGCGGCGGCCGTCGAAGCCCAGCGCGTCGTCGATGCGGACCGTGCCGCCGTCGAGGTCGAGCGTCGCGTCGGCGCCGCGCGGGACGGCGACGCGGACGCTGCCCGAGCCCGTCTCAACCGACAGCGGCACGATCCGCGACAGCGTCACGTCGACGCTGCCGGAGCCGGTGTCGATGCGCGTCGCCGCGCTCGCGTCGGCCACGCGGACGCTGCCGGAGCCGGTGTCGATGCTCAGCCGGCCCGTCACCGCGCCCGTCTCGACGCTGCCCGAGCCGGTGTCGACGGAGAGCGTGCCGTCGAGCGCACCGACCGAGACGCTGCCGGAGCCGGTGTCAATGTCTGCGTTGAAGCGGCGCGGGATGCGGACGACGTACGAGAACGACGCGCGCGAGCCGCGCATGCTGCGCTGCGGGCGCGTGCGGACCGTCAGGCGGTCGCCGCTCAGCGTCGCCGTGAAGCGCAGCCGCGCGAACTCGGCGCGCGCGTTGGTGCCCGTGCCCTCGACGACGACCTCGGCCCGCCCGCGCTCCGTCGTCTCGACGCGCACGCTGCCCGAGCCGACGTTGACGCTCAGCGACTGGCCGTCGCGGACGCTGAACGCCTGCTGGAACACGACCTCGCGGCCGCGCTGCGCCGACGCGGGAGAGACGAGGACCACGACGCCGAGCACGGCGAGGAGGAGGACGAGGGAGAGGCGGAGCATCGGAGTGGGGGAGGGGACCGCGGGCTGCCCGGCGCGTTCACGCGGGCCTGTGCTCTCCCGACGTGCGGGTTGGGCGTTCGGTTACACCCGGCGTGCAGAACCCCCCGGTCGCGGCGTGCATCGCCTTCGGCTCCGGCACGGCGCGACCTGTCCCCCTCGATCGAGGGGGACACCCGGGCCTTGTCCGATCCCGTTCTCGTCCGATCCCGTACGCACCCGTGTCCCCCTCAATCGAGGGGGACAGTTTGAATGCGCGACGCGGCCTGTCAGGCTACCGCTCGATGCGCGCGTTCAAACGGGGGGTTCTACTCACGACCCGCCATGCCCGAGCTCGTCCCCCTCCCGCCCGCCTTCTTCGACCGCCCAACGCTCGACGTCGCTCGCGACCTGCTCGGGCGCCTCGTCGTCTACGACCACCCCGAGGACGGCCGCCTCGTCGGGCGCATCGTCGAGACGGAGGGCTACACGGCCAATGACCCGGCGCTGCACGGCTGGAAGGCGACGTTCGGCGACGACGGGATCGTCCGCCCCGAGGGCCGCGCGGCGGGGCTGTTCGCCGCGCCCGGCACGGCCTACGTCTACCTCGTCTACTACACATCGTGGCTGCTCAACGTGATCACCGAGCCCGAGGGCGTGCCCGGAGCCGTGCTCGTCCGCGCCGTCGAGCCGCTCGTCGGGGCGGACGCGATGCGGGAGCGCCGGCCCGCCGCCCGCCGCGAGCGCGACATCACCAACGGGCCGGGCAAGTGGACCGAGGCGTTCGGCATCGCCGAGGGGCCGGGTGTGGCGAAAAGCCGCCTCCACGGGTCCAGTCTCACGCAGCCACCGCTCTTCTTCGCCGACGACCCCGAGCCCGTCCCGTTCGAGGTGGCGGTGAGCACGCGGATCGGGTTGTCGAAGGGCGTCGACCGACCGTACCGCTTCTACATCGCGCGGCACCCGTACGTCTCGCCCGGCGTCCCGAGCGATGTCCGCGTGGCGCGGAAGACGCGGCGGGCGTAGCGGACGTCAGGTCGCCGCATGCACGACGATGGCGGCGACGACGGCCTCGGGCGCGTCGGTCACGCTCTGGTTGTCGAACCGAACGACGCGGATGCCGACCGTGGCGAGGTGCCGGGTCCGCTCGGCGTCATACTCGGCCTGCCATGCGTCCGCGTGGCCGCTCCCGTCCACCTCGACCGCGAGGCGGATCTCCGGGCAGTAGAAGTCGAGGACGTACGGGCCGACGCCGAACTGACGGCGGAAGCGGAGGCCGCCGGCCTGCCGGTTCTTGAGGTGCGACCAGAGCACGGCCTCGGCATGTGTGCCCTCGGTGCGGAGGTGCTGCCGGAGGGGCGTCTGGCGCGCGCGGTTGAAGAGGCGGGGCATCGGGGGGGAGGATGGGGTGAACGTCAGAACCCCCCGCCACCCGGCTGGTCGCTGCGCTCCCGGCTCGGATGGCTGTCCCCCTCGATTGAGGGGGACACGGGCGTGTGTCTTCGCGGGGCGGGCGTGGACGCGGGCCGGGCGTGGGGCGGGCGTGGGGCGGGCGTGGACGTGAGGTCGTGCGGAAACGCGGGTGTCCCCCTCACCCGAGGGGGACAGGTCGTGGCGTGCCTGAGCCGCAGGCGATGCACGGCGCGACCGGGGGGTTCTGCACGGCCGCAGGCGATGCACGCTGCGACCGCGGGGTCAGCCCTCTGCGAGGCGGCGGACGACCCGGTACTCGGCCCCGAATGCCGCGTCCCTGACGAGCCGCGGCACCAGGCGGTCCAGCACCTCGAGGGCGGGGACGGCGGTCGAGGAGGTCGTCCCGAGCGTGCCGGTCGCGACGGTCCGGCCGGCGGCGTGCGCGTCGCGCTCGGACCCGAGCGGGCGCGCCGCCTCGACGGCCGCGCGCGCCTCGGCCACGTCGGCCGCGGTCACCTCGTACTCGTCGAGCTCGGGCAGGGCGGCCTCGATGCGCGCGAGCGTCGCGGCGGCCTGCGAGAAGAAGCCGGCGTCGGGCATCCCGTCCCACTCGGAGCGCGGGATGTCGGTCGCGGTGCGGAAGGCGTCGTTGCCGGACTCGATGCCGTACGCCCCGACGGCCTCGCCGAGCGCGCCGAGAAGGCGCTCGGCCGTGTCGCGGGCGTCGGTCTTGTCCTGCGTCAGGCCCGTCGCGTCGCCCGCGTCCTGCGCCTCGGCGGCGGCCTCGATCGTCGCGGCGGCCTCCCGCACCTTCTGGACGTTGCGGACGAGCGCCGGGGCCCGGTCCCACGCCTTCGGGTGCGCGTCGAAGTGGGCGAGGGTGCGGTGGAGCATGTCCAGCCGGCGGCGGACGTAAGCATTCATCGGGGTGGGGAGCGAGTGGCGGGCCGAATGTAGAGGCCGACGCCTGTGTGAACAAGGCGAGAATGGCGACGCACGCACAGGGGGCATCCGGAGGCACTCCGCAGGCGTCCGGTATGGCTCCGGAGCCGTCTGGAGGCGCAGCGGGGGCACCGGGCGCCACACCGAAGGCTTCCTGTGACACTCCGGGTCCGTCCGGTGTCACCTCGGGCCCTGCCGGGCACACGTCGGGGGCTGCCGGGCGGACTCCGAGGGCCGCCGGTGGGTGCCCGGGGGCAGACGGGCAGGCGGGGTCAAAAATTTGTTACCCGGCACGCGTGTCCGGTCTGTCCCCGGGGCTGTCGCGTATGTTTAGGGCTTCCATCCGCCTATACGCCCATGACCTCTCGCTTCTCCCGCAGCCTTTTTCTGAGTCTGCTGGTCATATCTGCCAGTGTCGTGAGCGCTCAGACATACTCTTACACACTCGGAGCCGGCAGTGATGTCGCCCTAGGGACCGGCACATCCAGCACGACTTTCCTGCCCCCACCTCCTTCCGGAACGGCATACACTCGTGTAGGGGCTGGCAATGGCAACATTTTCCTGAGGAATCCGGGAGACGCGACGCTCGGGACCGGATACGAGATCCTCGCAAACGCTCCAACCTCAGCCTCTGTCAACAAGATCAGCATTTACGATTACGCCGCTGCAACCCCGCTCTCATACGTCGCCGTCACTGCAAAATTCCAGAATGGGACGAACGGCGCGTGGCGGATGTTTATAGGTAATGGAAATACGTTTTCAAACGCAAATGCTTTTACAGGTGCTGAAACACACTTCACCCTCGACTGGGTTTTCGGCTCTGGAACTACGCTGACCACGACCTACCGAGGCACGGCTGCCACCGCGCTCCCGAATGGGTTCACGTTCGCGAAGAATGTCAACTATCGGCTCGAAGTGTATTGCAACAACTCGACAATATCGAGCTCGTACAGCCGGGGAGGCGTTTCCTACGCTGTGGCGGCCAATTCGACGGACCTATGGGTCAACAACGCACTCGTCATCGATGACGGTGCTGGCTTCAGTCTCGCTGACGGCATGAACATCGATTCGTTCATGTTCTATGGGGAGAACAGTACGAGTGCTGCGGCTCAGATCATTCTCGACGACATGGTGTATTCGCCCACGTTCGAGACGCCGACGACCGTCAATCAGACGGTTCAGGACGGTCGCGGATACCGCCTGCTCGGTGCGCCGGTGCCAGGCGTAACGGTTGGGATGCTCGCGAGCGTGAACCTCGTCCAGGGCGTGACGAACCAGTACCCGGCCGCCCCGGATAACCTCTACCTCTCCTACGACGGCACGGCCTACGTGCCCGCCGCGAGCACGGCCGACGCCGTCACGCCTGGGCAGGGCTTCTTCTGGCTCCTTTACGATCAGTCCATTACGCCCAGCGCGACCGGCTCCGGCGGCGGTACTAGCCGGAGCTTCCCTGTCCCGGATGCCGTGCTGACGGCTTCGGGAACGCCTCTAGACATGGATGTGACGTTCTCGCCCGCGCTCAACGGGGACGGCTTCTACATGCTTGCCAACCCGTTCGCGCAGGCGCTCTCCGCGCCCGGCGTGACGATAGCGGCGACGCCCGGCGGCGGCACGTTGCAGAACACGCTGCAGGCGTTCGACCCGACGACGGGCTACGTCCCGATCGACCGTGCGGCAGCCACCCCGGTCGACATCGCGACGTGGCAGGGCTTCTTCGCTGAGGTCGCCGGCGGCACGACGGCCCCGACGTTCACGTACCTCGCCGCGAGCCGCACGGCCGGCACGCCAGTGCTCATCAGCCGCCCGGCCGCCATCACCGGCCTGCGGATCGCCCTCGACGGCGTCGCCGCGACGGGTGAGACGACGCACGACGAGGCCGCCGCCGTCCGCTTCACCGAGGCCGCCACGTCCGGCTGGGACGCGGACGACGCCTCGAAGCTCACGCCACCGACCGAGACGTACGCGCTCGTCGCGCCCGTCGGCACGCGCGACGGCGTCGCCCGCCGCCAGGCCGTCCTCTCGCGCCCGTCCGGCGACCTCGCCGACGTGACGCTCGCGTTCACCACGACGACGGCCGGCACGTTCACGCTCACCGCCGAGTCGACGGGCCTCTCCGCCGACGCGACCGTCCGCGACCTCACCACGGGCACCGTCGCCCGCCTCGCCGACGGCGTCACGTTCACGTCCGCCGCGACGGACTGGACCGAGCGCTTCGTCGTCTCGTTCGGCCGCACGACGGCCGGCGAGGGCGGCACGGCCGCCGTGACGTCGCTCTCGGCCCCGCGCCCGAACCCGGCGACGGGCAGCGCGAGCCTCACGCTGCGCCTCGCCACGCCCGAGCGCGTGACGGCCACGGTCGTCGACGCCCTCGGCCGCACGGTCGCGACGCTGTTCGACGGCGAGGCCGCCGCCGGCACGGACCTGTCGCTCGACGTCGACGCCTCGCGCCTCGCGCCCGGCGTGTACGTCGTCCGTGTTCAGGGCGCTACCTTCGCCGAGACGCGCCGCCTGACGGTCGCCCGATAATCCCCCGGCTTCACTCCAGATGACCATGACCGTTTCCCTTCGACTTCTGGCGGCCGGGCTGCTGCTCGTCACCTCGCTCTGCGCCTCGGCGCAGGACTCGTCGCTCGACCGCCTCAGCGGCACCGAGGCCGTGCTCGGCTCGTCCGGCTCCAGCGTCGGCAGCGATTCGCCGACGGCCGGCCGCGTATGCAACGGCGTCGAGACGGGCAGCAGCGCGCCGTGTCCGCCGCCGGACGCGCCGCCGGTGCCGCTCGACGGCGGGCTGAGCCTGCTGGCGCTCGCCGGCGCAGGCTATGCGGCGAAGAAGCTCCGTGCGCGCCGCGTCTGAGACGTGACGCGTGCGACTTCTGAGTGGGCGCGGGGCTTGGGCTCTGCGCCCTCTCGTCGTTTCGGAAACTCACGCTCGCTCGAGCTTGCCCGTGACAGGCAGGTGAGCGACCTCCAGTCATGTCCGATCCAACTTCTGACTGCCCGCGTTTTTTGTCACACTCAGTTCGTATTGTTGCGCCCGGTCCGCCCTCCGTTCCGACAACTTCTGCCGACTAGACCTGGCCCCCGGCGTCTCCATCCCACTCCTATGCGACTCACTACCCTCGGGCGCCTCGGCGCTGTCCTCGCCGTTGCAGCGCTGGCCCTCCCGGCTCAGGCGCAGACGTTTTCGAGTTCCGACTTCATCGCGGTCCCGAACCAGACCACGACGAGCGGTCCGGCGTTGACGTACCCGTCCGTAATCACGCTTACTGGCAGGACTGGGACGATCACGGACCTAGACGTCCGGATCAATGCTCTGGAGCACACGTCTCCCTCCGACATCGGGCTCCTGCTCGTCGGGCCGGGCGGCGAGAACATCGTCCTCATGAACGGGGACGGCGGGAGCGCCGACGTCGCCAACGTCACGCTCACGTTCAACGACGCCGCAGTGGCCACAACGCTCCCGACGCCGCTCGTGACCGGCTCGTACAAGCCGAAGGGCGGGACGGCCTCGCCTCCCGCTCCGGCCCCTGCGCCCTCGGGCAGCACCGCGCTTTCGGTCTTCAACGGGTTGGGCACGACGTCGCTCAACGGGGCGTGGAGGCTCTTCGCGTTCGACACCGCCACCGGGAACTACGGATCGCTCGTGGGGAACTGGAGCCTCCTCGTGACCACAACCACGACGGCCCAGTTCACCCAGTCGGGCTCGGGGCAGATCTACGTGCCCGCGCTCACGACGGCAGCGGGAGCCGGCGGTCCGTACCCCTCGGCGATCACCGTGTCGGGCGTCTCCGGCAACGTCCTCGACCTGAACGTCACGCTGAGCAGCCTCACGCACTCCTTCCCAAGCGACGTCAACGCGTTGCTTGTCGGCCCGGCCGGACAGAGCATCGTCCTCATGGGAGGCAATGGCGGTGGAACGGATGTCGGGGGCATCTCGCTCACGCTCGACGACGAGGCGGGGGCTGCATTGCCGGCCACGCTCGTGACAGGGTCGTTCCGGCCGAAGGGCGGCGCGCTAGCGGGGACAATCCCGGCCGGAACGCCAACGGCGAGCGGGAGCACCGCCCTCTCCACCTTTGACGGCACGAACCCGAACGGCGTCTGGAACCTGTACGTGTACGACAGCGCGGGCGGAGACATCGGCGCAGTGAGTGGCGGCTGGAGCCTGACCTTCGCGCCGCTCGTCCCGTCCTCCCTGGCGCTCTCCCGGACCAGCCTGAACCTGCCGGCCGGCGGCCCGTGCATCTTTGGGGCCGGCGTCGGATTCAACAGCACCGTCAACCTCACCAACAGCGGGAACACGCCGGGCGGGAACGTGACCGTCACGGGCGGGACGTTCTCGGGCCCGGGCTCAGCCTCGTTCGGCTTTAGCCCGGCACCGGCCTTCCCGATCGTGATCAACACGAGCGGGGCCGCCGTTCCCATCCAGATCGTCTTCGGACCGCCGGCCGGAACGACCGGCCCCCAGAACGCGACGCTCACCCTGACCTTCACGGCCGAAGGTGGTCCGGCACAGACGACGACCATCGCGCTCTCGGGCTCGGCCGACGCCGAGGGCGCCGGGTTCGTCTTCCGTGGGTCCCTCTCGGACCCGGCCTGCTCGAACAACGCGTCCCTCCCGGGAACGGCCTTCGTCGACATCGCCGGCCACACGCTACTTGCGGCGGCCACCACGGATGACGGCGTTGAGACGGTGAACCTCACGGCGTCCTTCCCGACCTTTGGGCCGTTCCGGATGTTCGGGATCGACTACACAGGCCTTCAGGTCAGTTCCAACGGAACCGTCGCCCTCGGGGCCACAGCCCAAGGCGCTGCGCTCCCTGCCAGCTTCCTCGGCAACTCCCGGTCTGCTACGACGCCGGCGCCGCCGGCGGTGCCTGTACTCATCGCGGCCAATCTCATCCAAGCCGCAGCCGCGGACTACGACCTGACGACGACTACGTACGACTCGGCCGACCCGGGACAGTACCCGGTCGGCGTGTATATCGGGCTCGCCGACGCCGACGCCGACGGAGCCTCGGACGACCTCGTCGTCACGTGGTACCACGCATATCTCTACGGCTCGACGAGCTATGCCACGCCGAGCACGGCCCAGTACCACACGGTCCAGCTTGTCCTCATCCAGTCCCCGCGGGCGAATCAGGAAGACTACGCTGAGGTCCGGTACATTGATGGGAACGACCCGCTTGGGACTCCCTACCGCGTCAACACGAACGTAGATGTCCCAGGGGATTTCTACACCACCACGATCGAGGCGTTCGTCACGACTGCGATCACGGAGGCGACCGCGAGCGAGGGCGCTCTCTACCGACTCCAAGGGGGCAGCGGCGGGCCTCTCTACGACGCCACCGCCGGAAATGAGGCCGTACGGTTCCAGGCCGAGGTCCAGGCTGTAGCTACAGGCCAGCGCGGCTACCGCATGATGGGCGTCCCGGTTCGGAACTACACGGTCGGTCGCCTTGCCGGGATCAACCTTGTTCAGCGCGTGACCGGGCAATTCCCGACCGCCCCCGGCCCCAACCTCTACACGGGGTATGACGGGACCTCCTACACGGCGGCCACCAACGTCACGAATGCGCTCACGCCGGGCCGCGGCTTCTTCTGGCTCCTCTACAACCAGGACATTACCGCGAGCACGATTGTGGCTGGGTTTGGAGCCGGCACGAGCAACAGCTACACGCTCCCGATGAACCTCGAAGGGACCGGAGCGGAGACGACCGTGTCGGGGCCCATTGCGGTCACGCTCTCAACGGCGGGCGACAAGTTCAACCTCGTCGCCAACCCGTTCCGCGACGATCTCGACGTCTCGACGCTCGGGTCGTGGGCGACCGGCGGGGCCCTCGCCTCGAACGTCCCGCAGGTCTGGAACCCCAACATTGGCGGCTCTGGCTCCTACGACGTCGTGACGGGTAGCCTCTCGACTTGGCAGGGCTTCTTTATCGAGAACAACACGGCGACAGGCCTCCTCGTCCCGACGAACGCCCGCAACGTGACCGGGACGTTCCTCGGCCGTGACGGCAGCCTTTACTCGAACACGGCCTCGGCCACGCTCGCCTTCGAGCTGACCGGAACGGACGCCGCGTCGGGTCAGCCGACCGTCGATCGCGCGGCATACCTCGCTGTCCGTGCTGAGGACGCGACGGACGGCTGGGATGTGTGGGACGCCTCGAAGCTGTCGCCCCTTGCGACGGCATATGCCACGGTCGCTTTCCAGGGCGAGCGCGACGGTTCACCGCGCCTCAAGGCGCAGGACAGTCGCGCTCTCGATGCCACCTCGTTCGACGTCCCGCTCGTCGTGGACGCCGTCGGGACGGAGCCGAACCTGACGCTCTCGTGGGCCGGTCTCAGTGCCCTTCCGCAGACGTGGGCGATTGAGCTCCGTGACGTCGTGACGGGCGCAACAGTCGATCTGCGCACGACCGAATCGTACACGTTCGAGCAGGCGGCTTCGGCCGCCCGTCCGGACACGGACGACCTCGTCGCCGCGACCACGACGGCCGCGCAGAACAAGGCCGGCGACACCCCGCGCTTCGTGCTTCACGTCACGACGGGCCGCACGACGGCTGGTGAGGGCCAGGCCGTGACCGAGTTCGCGCTCGCCGCCCCGGCCCCGAACCCGACCGCGACGTCTACCGCAATCACGTTCGACGTGCCCGCGGCGTCCGACGTCGACGTGTCGGTCTACGACCTGCTCGGCCGCCGCGTGGCGACGCTCGCGCAGGGCCAGACGGCCGCCGGCCGCCACACGGTCCGCCTCGACGCGGGGTCGCTCGCGCCGGGCGTCTACGTCGTCCGCATGTCGGCAGGTACGTTCTTGGCGATCCGCCGCGTCACCGTCGTCCGCTAACCCGGCCGCCCACTACTCTCAATCTCATGACGCTTTCCCTTCGACTTCTGGCGGCCGGGCTCCTGCTCGCCACCTCGTTCAGTGCCTCGGCGCAGGACTCGTCGCTCGACCGGCTCAGCGGCACCGAGGCCGTGCTCGGCTCGTCCGGCTCCAGCGTCGGTACCGACGCGCCGACGGCCGGCCGCGTGTGCAACGGCGTCGAGACGGGCAGCAGCGCGCCGTGTCCGCCGCCGGACGCGCCACCGGTGCCGCTCGACGGCGGGCTGAGCCTGCTGGCACTCGCCGGTGCGGGTTACGCGGCGAAACGGCTCCGTGCACGACGCGCCTGACGGTGTCCGGATGGTCCTCGGCGGCCGGCGGTCCAAGCGGGGCGCCGGGCGCCCCCGCGTTCGCCCCCGCCGCGGGGACGCCGGCCCGGCACCAGCACCCCCGAAACACGCGCCCCCCTCCCCGGCACCGGCCC
>JBBSUZ010000044.1:0-14206 GCA_038233965.1 Rhodothermales bacterium
CGCGGTCGTCCGGTCTTCGCTGGCGGTGGGAGCAGCGGTGCGATGGCGTCCCACTGCGCGTCGGAGAGTTCGTAGCGGCGCATGGCTCTCGGGTGAGGAGCGCCGAAGATCACCTCATCCGAGTTTCCGTACAGAGCCTAGATTCGGATCGACCCTGATGCCCCGATCCCATGCGTCTCGCCCGTCCGTCTGCCCTCGTCGTGCCGCTCGTGTGGGGCGCGCTCGCGGCCGCCGTGCTCGGCCTGGCCGCGCTGCGGGGCGTCGGTCCGGCGGCCGGGGTGGCCATCGCGGCCGCCGTGTTCATCGCCGTCGTCGGGTGGTCGCTGCGTGGGCCGCTTCGGCGGCTGCGCGTGTCGCGGCAGAAGCTGAGGCTGGCGCAGCGCGCGTGGCTCAACGCGTACGTCCGGCTCTACGCCGCCGCCGACGGCCCGGCGCGGGCGCGCTTCGAGCGCGACGTCCGCTTCCTGCTGGCCGACCTGACGTTCGAGGCCGTCGACGGGGCCGAGCTGACGGACGACCTGCGGCTCGCGGTCGCGGCCGGCGGAGCGTGCCTGCTCCACGGGCGGCCTGAGTGGGAGCTGCCGCTGGACCGGACGATCCTCTTCGTCCCGCACACCTTCGACGAGGCCTACGGCAACGAGGAGCACGGGATGTACGACGGCATGGTCCACCCGCAGGGCCCGGTCGTCCTCGCCGCCGACGCCGTGCTCGCCGGCTGGAGCCACGCCGACGGCTCGAACGTCGTCCTGCACGAGCTCGCGCACCTCTTCGACATCGATGGCACCGGCGCCGACGGCATCCCGACCTTCCTCGACGCCGCCTCGAACGACGCGTGGCGTGCACTCGCGGACGCCGAGATGCGCAAGGCGCGAACGGGACAGAGCGTCCTCCGGAGCTACGCCGCCCACGACCGCGCCGAGCTGTTTGCCGTCTCGACCGAGCAGTTCTTCGAGCGCCCCGCCCGCCTCCGCGCGCGCCACCCCGAGCTCTACGACGCCCTCCGCGCCATCTACGCCCTCGACCCGCCCGACGAGGCCATGCCCGAGCCCGCCGGCTCGATGATGGCGCGGCGGTGGGACGAGCCGGCTCCCGGCTGACATGTTGCGCGACACGTGGTTTGGCCAAAGCGGACACGTGGTTTGGCCAAAGCGCGACGGGCTACGCGAACGGCCGCTTGACCTTCCGCCACCGCGCCGACCAGTTGCCGTCCGGGTAGGCGACGCCGGCGCTCTCGTAGCTCGACTCGAACCCCTTCCCCGCCCGCGTGCAGACGTCGCCGACGACCAACCCGTCCGACTCTGCGATGGGCTCGCGGTACGGCACGAACTCGCCCACCCGGAACACCGTGTCCCAGTAGTCGCGGGTGGTGTAGCTCGCCGTCGCCGGACCGCCGGCAGCCGGCAGCGGGTTATAGTCGCGGACGACCTGCGCCGGGTCCATGACGTGTAGCCCGGCGGGGACCACGCGGTCCAGCGTCACGCTGTTGCCCGAGACGCTCACGATCTGGCCGAGCGTCGTCGTGCTGCCCGCGCCGTAGTAGACGCCCGGCCCGTTGACCGACATCCGGCGCGTCACGATGTTCGTCCCGTCTGCCTCGACCAGCATCCGCTCTGCCCACTGCGCGTGCCGCTGCACGACGAGCGAGCCCGTCGCGCCTGCCGCCGACGCGGCCACGCTCGAGAGCGTCACGATGTTGTTCGCCACATCGACCGCGCTCACACGGCCGACGTACGCGCCCGAGTCGAGCTCGCCGTTGTAGCCCACGAGCCGGAGCACGTCCCCGTCGTCTTCGCTCCGCGCCACGACGACCGAGGCGAGCGTCGCGCCGCCTGCCGCGGTCAGGCCGGAGAGCACGGCTCCGCCGCCCTGGTTCAGCGCCGTCCCCGGCGTCACGACGAGGGCACCGGGGAGCGCGAACGGCTTCGACACCCACGTCGTGTCGTAGGCGCGGGTCGCCCCTGCGGTCACAGAGCGCGACGCCGTGCCCCGCGCGATGTAAGACCCGCGCAGCTGGTACGCCACGACGCGGCCGTCCCCAGGCTCGGCCGGCACATTCAGAAACGGCGCGCAGTCCCGAAACTCCGGCGCGCGCCGCTCGCCGGGGTAGGTGAGCACCGGGGGGCTCGCGCCCATCGAGCCCCCCTCGAACACGCAGCCGCCCGCCCCGCCCCAGATCCTGCGCGTCACACGTCCGTCGCCCGGATTGAAGTTACAGGATCGGAACCGGATCTCCGCCCCGGCCGCGCCGTGGCAGTCGAGGTGCGGCTGAGAGGTACCGACCGCCTCGTAAATAAACAGCGTAAGGGACGAGAGCGAAGCGCCGGTACGCTGCCCAGTCATGATCGTGCCGAGCGACACGATGAGCTCGGCGTACGTCCCGTGCGCGATGACGGGCGAGCCGTACGTAGTGCCGACGTTGAAGAGTCGCCGGATGCCGCCGCCGAACGTCCCGCCATCGAGGCGCGGCGCGGAGCCCGTCCCCTGGCCGAACGAGAGCGTGTCGATGACCGTGTCCACATAGCCGCCGTAAGGGTCCCGGAGGACCGCCCCTCGGTGCTGGCTGTCGCCGGTCGCGTAGACGACTCGCACGCCCTCGTACTGGCAGTCCTCGACGACGGCCTGGTCGCAGAGCTGCGTCGCGCCGTTGGGCGTGAACATCGTCGCGACGACGTGCCCGCGGAACGAGCACTGCTTGACGTGGGGGCGCGCCGAAGCGCGGACGCGCTGGACGGCCGTCGCGTAGAAGGCAGCGTAGTCGTTGCCCTCGTCGTCCTGGTAGCCCGCGTAGCGGTCGGCTACGGCGGGCGCGAGGCCGCCGGAGAACGGGTCGACGCAGATCGCGGCCTGCGGCGAGTAGCGGTTGAAGCGTCCGTAGACGCCCGTCCACGCCGAGCCGTCGCCGAAGCCGGGCGACTGGAGGTCGAGCAGCGGCTGCGTGCCGAAGGTCTTGCCCTGGACGTCGAGCGAGCGGCACTCGAAGTCGCGGCTGCCGCACACGCCGATCGTAAAGCAGTCGTCGAACGTCGGCAGGATGGTGCTCTTGTGGGGCGCGACGAAGTTGCCCGCGCCCTTGAGGCGGAGGGTCACGACGGCGAAGTTGCCGCTCGGGACGTCCCACTGCCAGACGGCGAGCGGCCGCGTGATCCGGTAGTCGCCCTCGGGGAAGAACACCTCCGGGACGCCCGACTGGAGCGCGTAGCGGATGGCGCGCTGGCACGCAGCCCAGTCGTCTGCCGCGCCGTCGCCGACGGCACCGAACGACGTGACGCTCACGGAGTCGCGGCGGTGCGCGTCCATCGTGACCGCCTTGCGGCCGCCGGCGAGGGCGAACCATGCGTAGCCCTGCCCGGCCGCGCCCCACTTGCCCGTCTGGACAACAGCGGCTAGGCCGCGCGGGGTGTTGATCTGGACGCCGGCCGGCACGTCGATGAGAGCGAGCGCGGCGGCGGCGTGGGCCTTGAGCGGCTCGACGACCGCACCGCCGGCGAGCGTGGCGAGCGTCGAGCCGCGCTCGGTCGCGTCGAGGAGCCCGCCGCGGAGGTAGGTCCACGCGGCCTCGTTGGAGCGGTACTCGACGTTGCGCTCTCCGCTCCGCGACTCGTCGACGCGGACGAGCCAGACCTGGTTGTTCTTCCCGACTGCGGCCGGCAATGTGCCCTTGGTGGGCACTTCGTCCACCCATGCGACGGCCGCAAGAGCCGAGGCGGACGCGGCCATGGACGCATCGCGGGCACCCTCCGCGTCCACGCGCGCGGCGAGTGCGTCGGCGGCATCGTTGGCGGCGTTCTGCTCGCTGTTCGCGGCGGCGATGCGGTGGGCGAGCGTCTGCGCGACGAGCGGCGTGATCGTGGCGACGGCGATCGTGCCGGCCTGCTGGACGCGCCCGATCTGCGTGTCGCCCTCGGTGACGACCCTCGGCTTCTCAGCGAGTACGTCGGTGCGGACCTGCTCTGACGTCGTCTCAGCGGTGACGGCGCGGTTGCGCGCCTGCTCGGTGCGCGTGACGATCTGCTGGAGCGACTCGGGCTTCGGGACGTTGGTGCCGGCCATGATCAGGGTGCGGTCGTGTGGATGCGGTAGGTGTCGCCGAGGTCCTCGATGCGAACGGCGGCGACGGCAGGAGACCCGAGTGCGTAGGTCTCGACGTTGACGATCTCCGTCGTCCCGTCAAGGGCGGTGACGACGACGGGGTAGACCGGCCCATCGCCGAGCGTGGCGCTGCCGTAGGGTTCGATGCTGGACGTTTCGGCGGTCGAGGCGAGCAGGCGGAAGCCGCCGAGGACGATGCCCAGCTCGGCGAGCGTATAGGTCCGGACCGCTCGCCACTGAAATCGGACCTCGACGAGCGACTGCCCTGTCCCGGCGTCCACATCGTCGCCCGGCGCCGACGCCTCGACATCCGACGTGCGCCGGACGGTGCATCGGAACTCAGCCGCCCACTCCGGATCGCCCTCGCGCCGCGTGCGCAGGTCCAGATCGCAGACGAGGCCGATGTCGGACTGGAGCGCCAGAGAGCGCGCCTCGGTGACGACCCACGTGACATCGCCCGTCGGGCGGAACTGCTCCTCAAGCACGACCTCGAGGCCGCCGCGCCGCTTGGACACGGTGGACTCGTCGACGAGGCGGCCGGAGACGGTCGCCTGGTCCTCGTAGAGGTACCCCGAGACACGGGGAGAGCCGGAGAGGCCGAGCCACATATCAGGTCGCGGTGGTGATGGTCCAGTCGGTCACGGTGCCCGAGGGGTAGCGGCAGCGGGCGCGCCACGCCTGCCCCTCGAACGGGTTCGGGTTCGCCGCCGGCGCCGGCGACGCGGGGCGGCTCTGGTCGACACTGCGGTGCACCTCGACCGACTTCTGCCGCACGGCGGTGAGGCCGACGGGCTGCCAGACGCCGGGCGACGTCTCCGTCTCGACCTCGAAGCCGCCGGCGGCCGGCGTGTCCGCCTCGGCCGGCACCGCGACGTCCACCTGCACCGCGTCGACCCAGTAGAACGCCTGCCCCTGGTCGTCCTGCTCGAGCGTCTGGTACGCTCCCGCGACGACCGTCGGCGGCAGCTCGATGCGGCCTGAGCCGCCTGGTCCTGAGCCGGGTCCGGACGTGCCCTCGGCCACGCTCTCGGCGCCGGCCGGCCGCGCGAGCGAGAGCTCTGCCTCCTGGACGTCCTCGCGGCGCGTGAGCGACCGCACGATCCACCCGAGGCCCTCGAACCGGACGCCGGCGAGCGCGTCGCCGAGGCGCACGGCGTCCTCAGGGACTGCCTCAGAGGGGACGGTGAGGCCCACGACCTCGGCGTCGCCGACGGCGTAGGCGAGGGCCGGATAGAGCTCGCGCGCCCACGTCTCGCAGACGCCGCGGCCATCGGCGCCGCGGCGCTCGGCGACGGCGCGCCACTGCCCGCCGCGATCGACGAGCGAGACGAGGTAGACCGCCGATTCGTCGGGCTCTTCCTTCCCCAGGTCGAAGATCGGGCGCGACACGTCGACGGCGTATGCGCCGATCGTGACGGTCTCGAAGGCGGTGCCGGCGGCCGTCGCGGCCTGGACCGGCGCGAGGAGTACTGGAAGCTCGAGGTGCTGCTTGTTCTCGACCGTGCGGCCGCCGTCGCGGCCCGGCGCGCGCGTGCCGGAGAGCGCGACGACGCGCGCGGCGTACGTCGCCTGAAGCGGGAGCTCGAGCACGTCCGCCTGGTCGACGAGTGACCCGTCGGGACCCTTGAGGTAGCCGAGCGCGAAGTCGTCCAGCACCTTGCCGTCTGTGTCGCCGGGCTCGGTCGACCAGTCGTAGTCGTCGTGCCACGGCTCGCCCGTGCCGTCGTCGTCGAGCGAGACGAGCGCGGCGAAGGCGGGCGTGCCGGGGGCGGGGATGCGCGCCGAGGCGGGGCGCAGCGCGACCGCGCCGACGGCGGCGGCGGGCCACGCGGCGTACGACGCCTCGAGCACGAGCTGCTCGGCCTCGCACCGCAGCTCGACGAGCTGCGCGCCCGTCCACGCCGGGACGTTGCGGTACCCGGCCGGGCTGCCCGGCACAGGCCGGGGCGAGCAGAGGGCGACCGTCGGCGTGATGCCCGGCAGGACCGACGCCAGCGTGCCGGGCGTCGCCGTCGGTGCGGGGAGGGCGGCCGCGGTGAAGGCGAGGGCTGTGAGGGTGTCCACGCCCCACGCCGCGCGAGGCACGACGGCGAGCGCGTTACCCGAGCCGTCGTCGCCCTGCGCGCTGCACCACTCCATGTCGTAGCGACCGGCGGACGACGCGGCCTGCTCGGCGGCCGCGCGCAGGTTCACGCCCTCGAGGCGCTGCCACGCGACGTCGACGGCGTCGTCGACGAGCGTGAGCGACCAGCGGCGGACGCCGCCGTAGCTGCGTCCGTGCGCCGCACGCTCGTTGCTGATCGTGCCGTCGATGAGCGGCTTCCACACGCCGGCGCGGTCTACCTCGAGCGTCGCGCGGTGGCGGCCAGGCGCGAGCGGCTTGCGCGCCGAGCCGAGCAGCGTGTCCACCTCGACCACGACCGCGAGCTCGCCCACGGTCTGCAGGCGCGCCTCGATCGAGGCGAGGCGCTCGATCTCGCCGTCGGCGAAGAGCCAGTCGCCGATCGTCTCCTGGACGAACGTCGTGGCGTGCTGGATGCGGAGGCGGACGGTGGGCATCAGCGCGTCTGGATCTGGATGCGGCGCACGCGCGACGGCTGCGTCTGCGAGCGGTCGAGCGACGCCGCGGCCTCGAGGCGACGCGCCGCCTTGCCGCCCGCCACGACGGGCGCGGGCTGCTGCTTCATCCGCGCGAGCTCGTCGGCCTGGCGCGCGACGACCTCGACGAGCGCGCCGATGCGCGCCTCGACGCCCGAGAGGTCGGGTGCGGACGCCACGCTCACGGTCGCGTACGATCCGCCTGAGGGCAGGCTGAGGGACCGCGCAGAGGCGGCTCGCGCGCGCGGCGTCTCGACGTAGCCGCCCGCGTTGTAGCCGCCGACGCCGACGGCGGCGAGCACCTGCGACGGCGTCACGCCGCGGCGCATCGCCTCGCGGAGCGCGTCGAACTCGGTCGCCTGCCCGCGCACGACGCCGGCGTCGAAGACGTACTCGCCGCGGTGGACGACGCCGGCCGCCTCATCAGCCGCGCCCTCGCCGGTGTATCCGCCGGACTGGAATCCGAACAGACCCTTCGCGCCCTGGTACGCGGCGTAGACCGCGCCCACGCCAAGAGGGATGAGCGCGAGGTTGAAGGGGAACGGAACGGACTTCACGACGCTCGCGATCTGCGAGGCCACGGCCGAGACCATCGACGCGCCGGCCGAGGCGAGCGACGCCGCCGTCTCGCCGACGAGCGCCGCGCCGCGCGTGAGTGTGCCGGCGAGCGTGGCCGCGGTGATGCCCTCCTCGGTGGCCACGCGCACGACGAGCCGGCTCAGCTCCTTCGACGCCCACGCCAGGCCCTCCTCGCGAAACGTCTTCAGCGCGAGCGCGCCGATGGCCCGGTACGACCGCTCGAACACGTTCCGGCGGTCGGCCTCGACCTCCTTTTCGTAGTCCGCCCGCTGCCGCGCGATCTCGGACAGGCGAGCCTCGTGCTCGGCGCGGTCGCCCTCGCGCCGGCGCAGGCTCTGCCGCACCTGGTCCTCCTCACGCTTGAGCTTCGCGAGCTCGGCCGCGGCCTCGTCGTCCGAGATGTCGCGGCGGCGGAAGGCGGCCTCGGCGAGCGTGTCCAGCGCGCGGCTCGCGTAGCGCTCGACTTCGCGGGCGAACGCTTCAGCTGCGCGGCGCGCCTCGGCGGCGATGCGGCGATAGGTCTCGACCGCCCGCGCCACCTCCTGGCTGCGCTGCTCCATCATCGAGCGAGTGCGGGCGATCTGATCCTCGTCGATCCGGCGGGCCTGCTCGCCGTTTCGGGCGCGCTGGTCGGCCAGGTCCTGGTCCGCCTCAGCGGACTGCTCGCGAACGCGGTTCGCTGCGGCCGCCTGTGCGGCGTCGCGCTCGGCCTCGGCTGCGCTGAGCTCGGCGCTGAGTGCTTCACGCTCGGCAGCCGTGATGCCGGCCTTCTGACGCTCAGCGGTCACGCGTCTCGAGGCGGCATCATACCGGTCCTGCGCTTCCGCGCGCGCCGCGCCGCCCTCGTCTGCAATCTCCTCGAGGCGCAGACGGTGCTGCTCGGCCGCGACCAGGCCCTCGCTCTGAAGCACGAGACGGCGGCCCGCGAGCTCGTCGCCCATCAGCCGGGCACGCTCCTCCGTCTCGCGCTGCGCCTGGCGCAACCGCTGCTCGGTGAGGGCGCGCCGGTGCCGCTCGGTCTCGTCGTCCGCCTCACGCCTCGCGATGATGACCGCTTCGTCCATCTCGATCTCGCGCGCGGCGGCACGCCTGCGCGCCTCCTCGATCTGCGCGGGAGTCGGGCCGTCCGGCTTGTCGGGCTTGGCCGCCGCGGACGACGCCGGCGTGGCGGCCGCCGTCGGCGTCGGCGTCGGCGTGGCCTCGGCGAGAGCCTGAACGCGCGTCTCGGCCGCGGCGACGGCCGCCGTCGCGATCGACAGACGGCCCTGCAGATCCGTGAGGCGGCGCTCGGCCGCCGCCACGGCCTCTGCCGCGGCCTGGATCTGCGCGACGTTGCCGATGCCGCCGCTCTGCCCGGCCGACGTCGTCGGGCGGATCGCCGCGCGCGCAGCCTGCGCCTCCTGTAGGTCTGTCCGCGCCGCCGCGATGGCCGTGCGGAGGTCCGTGACGTTGGACGCCGCCGTGCGCGCGGTCGAGCGCGCCGTCGCGGCGTCCATCTGCGAGATCGCCGTCTTGACGTCGTCGACGGCGCGGCGCGTCTCGGCCATCGCGCGCTTCGTGCGGTCGGCTGCCGTTTCGCTCGCGTTGCCGAACAGCACCCACGCGCCGACGGCCGCGCCGATCACCGTCAGCAGCAGCCCGAGCGGGTTGGCGGAGACCGCTGCGTTGAACGCCAGCATGGCCGTCGTCGCGACGCCGGTCTCGCCGGCCATCACGATGCCCGCCACGCCCGCCGCCGTCACCGCGATGCCGTGCGCGGCACTCGCCGCGGCGCTGAGCAGCGCGGCCGCGCGGTACGACCCGTACGCGATGCCCGCGAGTGCGAGCGCCTTCACGCCCGTCTCGACCGAGCTCCAGTTCCGGTCGAGCCAGAGCACGGTGTCGCGGAGCCCGAGCACGACGCTGCGCGCAGCCCCGCCCAGGCCGTCGAACCCGTTCAGGGCCAGCTCGGACAACGCCGTTTTCAGCAGCGCGACCGATCCCCTGAGGGTGTCCATCTGGATTTCGGCCTGCTCCTGCGCCGTGTTCGTGCCCGTGACGGCGACCGTCATCTCGTCGAGCGCGTCCACGTTCGCGATCAGATACTGGGCAGCGACCTGGTTCTCGTTGCCGAACAAACCGATGAGCTTGCCCTGATCCTGGAGCAGCGGCGCGAGCTGCCGCAGCGTGGCCGACAGGCCGTTCGCGGCGAGGTCGATCGTGCCCAGACCCGCCTCCTTGAACTTCTCGGCCTTCTCCTGGAGGACGCCGAGCGTGCCGCGGAACGACGTGCCGGCGTCTGACCCCTTGATCATCGCACCGCTCATCACCTCAAGCGCGGCGACGGTCTGCTCGATGGTCAGCTTCGCGCCGGACGCGGCCGCGCCCGTCACCCGGAGCGCCTCGGCGAGGTCCGGCACTTCCGCGCCGCCCTCCTTTGCACCGGCCGCGAGCAGGTTGACGACGCGCGCGGCCTGGTCCGCCTCGAGGCCGAACTGGTTGATCGCGCCGGCGGTCGCATCCGCAGCAACCTTGAGCTCCGTCTGGGCCGCGACGGACAGCATCACGACCTCCCGGCCCATCGCCTGGAGCCCGTCGATGCCGCCCATCGAGGCCACGTCGATGTTGCTGGCCAGGAGCTTGAACGCCTCGGCCTGCTGGTCCGCGGCGATGCCCGACTCCACGGCCGACGCACGCGCGGCGTCGCCCAGCTCGTCGAGGCTCGTGCCCGCGATGCCGGTGATGGCCGACAGATCGGCCATCTGCTGCTGAAACGTCACGCCGGCGTCGGCCGCGGCGCGGAAGCCCTGCGATACGGCCGCCGTCGCGGCCGTGATCGCGTTGCCGGCCACGACTCCCATCGCCATCTGGCCGAAGCCGCCACCGGCCCGGCCCGCCGTCGCAGACGCGCCCTGGGCGGCCGCGCGGGAGGCGTCGCGCATCTGCGCCTCGAGCCCCTCCAGGTCCGCCGTGAGACGGGCGACCTCCCGCCGCGCGGACGTCGTCGCGGCGCTCTGCATTTCGCGGTCGAGCGTCTGCTTGGCCTGCGTCACCTCGGCGAGCGTGACCGTGAGGCTCGAGAACGGCTGGTCCAGCATCGACCGGATCTCCGCCTTCACGACCGCGAACGGCTTCGTGTCGAGCGGCGGGATCACCGGCGGCTCGACTGGCGGCAGCACGACGGGCGGCGGCAGTCCGAGTGGCGGAATCTGAATCGGCTGCCGGGCAGTCTCGTGGAGTCGCCCGAGGTCAGCTTCGACCTCGGCCACGACGCGGTCGAACGACGCCATGTTCGGCGCGGGCAACTCGGCGCCGGCGATCCCGGCGCGGACGGCGCGCGCCATCTCGGCCGCGGCCTCGCGGGTCAGGCGCACCATCCCGCGCAGCGCCACCTCGACCGGGGCGGCGTCTGCGCGGATGGTGAGCTTGAGCGTGAGGTCGCCGTCGTTGGCCATCTATCGGGCTTTCTCGTACGCCGCGCGCTGGCGGTCGTAGCGGTGGGAGATGCGGACGTTGGCGCCGTACGCCTCGGCGAGCGTGAGCTTCATGCCGCCGCGGAGGTCGCAGTAGCCCTCGGCGATGAGGCCGTCCAGCATCACGAGGAGGTCGTCGCGCAGCGGGTTCAGGTCGCCGCGCTCGGACGCGACGGCGGCGGCGACGCCAAGCCGTTCCCGAAGCCGATGAGCACTCCGACGAGCCTCATCGAGTCCGCGACGAAAAAACGCAGGCCCTCGACCACGAGCGACATCGGTGCGCGGGCGACGTCCTCGGGCGTGCCCTCGAGCACGATCTCGGCGAGGCGCCGCGCGGCGCCAGCGCGCATGATCTTGAGGAAGAGCGGGCCGAGGTCGAACTGGACCGCCGCCTCGTCGGCGTCGTCCTGCTCCTCAGGCGCCGACTCGGGCGCGGGCTTCGTCCAGTCGGACCGGCCCGACTTGGGCGCGGGCGCGGCCGCGAGCGCCGCCTCGAGCGCGCGGTCCAGGATGTTGTCGATGCCGATCTCGCAGAGCAGCACGTGAAAGCGCTCCGTCTGCTCGACGGTCGGGTCTTCGACGGGGACGACGCCGATGTCGGCAGCAGCCTTCTTCGCCATGGGAAACGGGTGTGTCGGGAGCGCCCATGGTCCCGACCCGCCGGCCCCAGTGCCCAAAGCACGCGCGCTAGACGGGCGCTCTCTGCGGCAGCTCAGACCGCCCTCAGCCGAAACGGAGCGGGGCCGGCCGCGCCGTCGCGGCCGGCCCCGGCAGAACACCCGACGGTGAGCGGTTACGGGACGACGACGACGTCCTTGAACTCGGCGAGGTTGGCCGGCCACGCCGTCTGGTCGACGCCGTTGGCCACCTCGGCCACCTCGTACGCCTCGATCTTCGACGTCGCCTTCGCCGTGATCTCGATCTCGGGCGTGCGGTCCGTGTCCTCGGCCGTGTCGAAGCCCCAGTCGTTCGTGACGAGCGCGTTGCGCAGGCCCCAGACCTGGTACCCGGCACCGAAGGGAATCCGGTAGCGGTACTTGTGCGGCGTGCGCCGGAGCGCGCGCAGCAGCATGAGCGACTTCGCGTCGGTCTCGTAGGCCGTGAACTTGCGGACGAGGTCCTCCTTGCCCGTCGTCCCGAGGATGGTGCCGTCCTCGCGCGTGCGCGGCTTCGGGCCGTCCTTCGTGCCGAGGTTGCCCTTCTGCGAGGTGTACTTCTGGTACCAGCCCTCGGTGTCGCCGGGCTCGAAGTACAGCGCCGCCTCGGCCGTCGAGAGGAAGACCTCGACGTCCATGTCGGAGCCTCCGCTCTGGTGGTTCGCCGTGTTGCGGCGGTCGTTGGTGCCTGCCATTTACTTGAGGGTCTTGGGTGAGGACGCCGTCGGCGGCGTGGCCACGGCCGGCATGTCGCCGCTCGCGTCGGTGTCCGAGGCCGGGGCCTCGGTGGTGAAGAGCTTGCGGTCCGCCTTCGGGACCAGGGCGAGGTGGTCCTCGCGGACCTCGGCGCCCTTCTGGTAGGTCGTCGGGCCGACGGGCGTCTCGACGGTGTAAGTGTGGGCTCCGGTGAGAGTGGCGGGCATTTCTAGTGGGTTTGGGGAACGCGGAACGTGATGACGGTCGCGGCGACGGCGCAGACGCGCCGCAGCCGCGGGCGCGTGAGCGAGACGCGGATGGCGGCCGTGCGCCGGGCCGTCGCCCACGGGCCGCCGCGCGGGGCGAGCGCCTCGAGGGCGGCCTCGACGAGCGCCTCGGCCGCGTCGCCTGCGAGGAGGCGAGCGACGACGGCGTTCGGCCCGTCGGCGACGGGGGCGATGGCGACGAGCGGGACCGCGACGGCGGCGTGCGATCCGTCCGGCACGTCGCGCACGAGGCGCTCGCTGTCGAGGATGAAGAAGGGCGTCCCGTCCAGGGCGGGATCGGCACGAGACAGGACGGTCGTCGCGACGGCCTCGAGGCGCGTGCGCGCCTCCTCGAGGATGTCGGCCGACATGGTGATGGCGGTCGGGCGGCTCACGTCTGCTTCGGGATGAGGACCTCGTCGCCGCGCGTGCCGATGACGCGGAAGCCGTAGACCCAGTAGCCGCCGCGGCGGTCGATGTAGCGGGCGTTGTCCGGCCGGAACACGAACGAGCCCGTGAGCGGGTCGCCGGCCTCGAAGCCGGCCATCGCCTTCGAGGCGAGGCGGACGGCCTCGTACGCGCCGCCGTGCCCGCCCTTCGTCCGGAGGCTCTTGGCGAACACCTGGATGTCGAACGCGACGCGGTCGGGACGCAGGTCGATCTCGGCCGGCTTCGGCCAGTCGGCCCCGGCCCAGCTCGCGAGCAGGTGCCCACGGACGTTCGACGGCACGAACGACTCGGGGTCCTCGGGGCACGGCTCGGCCTTGCGGCCGGTGCCGGCCGCGGCGAGCGCGGCGACGATCGCGTCTTCGATGGGCTGGACGTCGAGTTCCATCAGAGGCCGCGGAATCGGGTGAGCGAGCCGTCGCTGTAGGCGTTGCGGCCGCGCGAGATCTCGACGCCGCCCGACGCCTGGGGCGTGGTCTGGCGGACGGGCCGGCGCAGCAGCTGCTTGCCGTCGGCGACGCGCTCGAGGAAGCGGACCGCCGCCGCCTTGTTGTCCGAGACGACCTTGTTCTCGGCGTCGTCCCAGAGCCGCGCCCGCGCCATGTCGCACTGGAGCGAGATGAGCTTCCGCGGCACGTCTGCGAGCGGCGTCGAGCCGTCGGTGAACTCGGGGTACCGCTCCAGGAGGTACGTCTCGACGTCGCCCCAGCCGTTGGCCAGGGCGGTGCCGACGGCACTGGCGTCGTACGTGCCGGTGCCGTCGACGTCGGTGCGGTCGATCAACTCCTCGAGGGAGGAGCTTTCGATGAGGTCCTGGACGGTCGCGTACATCAGCCCGGGGCGCCGGCGCCCGTGCCGGTCTCGACCACGACGTCGGCCGGGGGCTCGACGATGGCCGCGCGGGCGGCGATGCGCGCGTCGACGGCGGCGTCCAGCGCGGTGAGGCCGAGCGTCTCGCCGTGCTCCCGCAGGAACGAGCGGATGTTGCGGATGGTCGTCTTGCCGACGGCGTCGAGCGCCTCGAGCGTCGGGTCCGACGTGAGGTGCAGCGCCGACGGCGACGCGAGGCCAGCCGCGGTGAGCGAGGCGTGGGCGCGGTGGCCGACGACGTCGCGGAAGCGCTCGTCGAGCGTAGGCTCGGCGAGGGCCGGCGGCTCGGACGCGCCGAAGACGCGTGCCTCGTTGTCGCCGCGCCACTGCGGCTCCTCGTCGATGATGGTGCCGAGCTCGAGCAGCGGCTCGGCCTCGTCGTCGGTGAGCTCGATCGTGCCGCGGGTGTAGAGCCGGTCGTGGTAGACGCGGCCGATGACGAGGTACCGGCGGCGCCGGGGCGTGAAGCCTTCCATGGGAGGTGGGAAAGGGGAAACGGGTGGGTCGAGCGAGAGACCGGGATCGAACCGGCGGCCGTCGGCTTGGAAAGCCA
>JBBSUZ010000045.1:0-14174 GCA_038233965.1 Rhodothermales bacterium
GGACCGCACCGGCGTCGAGCATCGCTCGGACGTCGCGGCGCACGTCGGCGTCGGGCTCGGCGGTGGCGAGGAACGCGTCTCGGTCCTTGGCGGGGATGTCGGCGGCGTCGTGAAAGAGCGCGACGACGCGCGCATGGCGGTCGGCGGGCGTCATGCGGCGAGGGCGACGTGGAGCCAGGCCCGGGCGGCGCTCCAGTCGCGCTTGACCGTCGCCTCGGAGAGGCCGAGCACGTCGGCCGTCTCAGGGATGGTCAGGCCGACGAAGTAGCGCAGCTCGACCGTCTCGGCTTGCCGTGGGTCGAGGGCGGCGAGGCGCGTGAGTGCCTCGTCTAGCGCGATCAGGCGTTCCGGCGTCTCGGTCGCGGCGATGCGCTCGGCGTCGAGCGGCAGGTCGGGAAGGGGCCCGCCGCGCTTGCCGCGACGGCGGGCGCGGGCGGCGTCCATGAGCACGTCGCGCATGCACCGCGCCGCGAGGCGGAAAAAGTGCTGGCGGTCCTCGAACGACTTGTCGGTTCGGACGAGCTTCTCATAAGCCTCGTGGACGAGCGCCGTCGTGTTGAGCGTCTCGCTCGGGTGACGCACGCGCTGCTGCCGCGCGAGGGCGCGGAGTTGGTCATAGACGAGCGGCACGAGGCGCTGCATCGCGGCCGCGTCGCCGTCGCGGGCCTGGCCGATGAGCTGCGTGACGTCTGGAAAGGCTGTCATCCGGGCTGTGGCAGTCACGTATGTAGTGCTAGAATAGGACACGGGCAGTGCCAAGACAACTGCACGCGCCGCGCGCGGCCGGCTCGGGAAAAGCGCGCCGCCGTGAGCCGATCCGAACCGGGACGGCGGTGGGAAGGCAGACCCATCCCCTGCTGCCATGCCCCGCTTGCTACTTGCCATCGCCCTCGCGGCGATCCTCGCCCCCGCCGCCCTCGCCCAGACCTGCACCACGTCGTGGGCCAGCGCCACGGGCGGGAGTTGGGACGATCCCACCAACTGGACTAACGGCGTGCCGGGTAGCGCGACGGGCGGCTCCGCACCCTGCATCACGATCGCCGGGACGTACACGGTAGAGGCCGGCGGTGCGGACCGAAGCTTCGCCAGCCTTACCCTCGGCAGTACGAGCGGTGCGCAGACCCTCACGACAGCCGGCCAGATCAGCGTCGGCAGTGCTACCGTCGGCCCGCGCGGGCGGTGGGCGTTCCAGAACCGGACGCCCGGAGGTCAGGACGGCCTCTATGCGACTGGCGTGGTCCTGGTCGAGGGTGAGGTCTCCGTCCCCGGCGGCGTCTCGTTCCTACCGACCGGCGGCACGCTCGACGTGGCCTCGGCCGGTGCGTTCCGGGTGGGCACCGGGGCGAGCGTCGGCGGCGTCAGCTCGCTCTTCCGCATCCGCGGGAAGGTCGAGGGCGTCGGCTGTCCGCCGGACAACACGGGCGAGTGCCAGATCAACGCCCCCGTCGAGGTCCTCGGCGGGACGCTCCGCGCCGTTGACGGCAACCTTGTATTCCGGGCCGGTGGCACGATGAACGGCGCGACGCTGGACGCCGGGCCGGCCGGCTATCTCGGCCTCAACTCGGACCTCGTCGAGCCCTACCGGATGACCGCCGAGGGCCTGATCCAGGGCAGCCCGCAGGGGGCTGTCGGGCTGAGCACCCTCAACCTCTTCGCCGGGCCGGCCGGGGCGACGCTCGCCGTCGGCGGGACCGGCCTGCAGCTGTTCCGCTCGAACCTGCGCAGCGACGGCGGCGTCTTCACCAACACCGGCCTGCTGAAAGAGGGCCTCACGGGCAGCAACTTCTCCAGCTTCGGCGCGGTGACGGTGCGCAACCTCGGGACGGTCGAGTTCACGTCCAGCTTCGAGTTCTCCGGTGGGGCCGTGCTCCGCAACGAGCCCGGCGCGACGGTCCTGTTCTCGGCCGGCGGCGACCTGTCCGGTACCGGCCGCTTCGACAACGCCGGCCTGCTCCTGCGCGAGGGCAACCGCCCGGGCATCGGCCCGACGGTCAGGCTCTCCGGCCTGCTTCGGAGCCTGCCCGGTTCGGAGATCCGCATCGGTGCCGGCACGGCGGTCGATCTCGACGCGCCCGGCTCCGAGTCGCTCCCGGCCGGCGTCGCCGTGACGGGTACCGGCACGGTCGGCATCCCGTTCACCCTCGATCCGGAAGGCACGTTCAGCCCTGGAACCGAGGCACAGCCGCTCGCGGCGCTCACAGTCGCGACCTACTTCCGGCCGAGCCTCGTCGCCGGCGATCCGCGCCTCGTCATCGACATCGAATCCGGCGGGCGCAGCGATACGCTCGTCGTGCCGTTCTCGCCGGGCTCGCAGAACACGCGGCTCGGCGGCACGCTCGTCGTCCGGGCGAGGCCGGACTATCTGCCCCGTGCAGGCGACACCTTCACGGTTCTGACGAGCGGATCGGCCATCGATGGCGCCTTCAGTGCGGTCGTCGTTGAGGGCGCGCCTGGCGCGGCGGCGGTCTCCACGATCTCTGACGACGGGCGGTCCGTCGTGGTGATGGTCACGGTGGGCGTGGCCGGCGAAGAGGCGCCCGCGGTGGGTCCCGCCCTCACCGCGACGTCGGTGTCGAGCCCGTCGCCACAGCCGTCGGTGCGGATATCGCTGTCGGAGCCGGTCACGCTCGTCGTGGACGTCTTCGACGCACAGGGCCGGCGCGTGGCGCGGCTGGCCGAAGGCCGGCGCCCGGCTGGCATCCATACGCTGCCTGTGGCAGGGCTGGCGCCGGGCGTGTACGTGGCGCGTGTGGTTGCGGTGGGCCCTGCTGGTACGCACCGGGCCACGCAGCGGCTGGTCGTGGTCCGGTAGCTGCGAGCACTGCCCGGATGCCCGCGTGATGGCCGTCCCCCTGATTCTCTACTGCGACGCGCCGGGCACGACGTCATGAGTGCGTACCACGCCCAGCGCGTCGCGTCAGTGCAGCGTGCGGGGTTTGCTACCTTGCGGGTCCACCACCGAGAGCGCCCGTGTCTGGATTCGAAAGCGACCTGCGACTCGTCCGTGAAGCCCGTTCGCGGACCCTCGAGCACATCCAGCAGGAAACTCGGATCCCGCTCCACGTGCTCAAGCGGTTCGAGGAGGGCGACCTCGTCGACGACCCGACGTACGGGCAGGTCTACCTCGTGGCGCTGCTGCGGTCCTACGCCCGCGCCGTCGGCATCCCCCAGCCGGACGTGCTGGCGGGCTACG
This sequence comes from Rhodothermales bacterium, assembly GCA_038233965.1. Taxonomy (GTDB): domain Bacteria; phylum Bacteroidota; class Rhodothermia; order Rhodothermales; family Rubricoccaceae; genus DASVSE01. Next base: position 3,194 of record JBBSUZ010000045.1, read on the forward strand.
AGCGCGCCCGCGCCGGCATCTACCGTGGCGAGCTGAATCCGAGCTACGACGGCCCGCCGCTCGCTGAGCTTCCACCGCCGGCCCCGGCCGAGCCCGCCGTCGACGCGGCCGACGCGCCCGAGTCGGGCCCCAAGAAGCGGGCTCCCGTGCCCGTCTCGACGCCCAGGCCGACGCTCGTCGGAGGCGGCACCGTGCCCGTACCGCCACCCGTCACCGCATCCCCGGTCGCTGCGCCGGCGACCGGCGAGCCGTCGGGTGGTGTGGGGCCGGTCCCGGCACCGTCGAATCCCGTCGAGGCGCTGCGTGCACCGACGCCCCCGCCCGTCCCCACCGTGCCGCCGCCGATGCGCGTCGCGCGGCCCGCCGTGCCTGGCGCCCGCCGCTCGTACGACAAGAACTGGGGCGGCATCCTCGCCCTCTGCGCGGTCGTCATCGTGGCCATCGGCGCCGCCGTCTACTTCCTCTTCTTCAGGCCCGACGCCCCGGCGGACGATGCGCTGACGACGGCCGACGGCGTCGCGGCACAGATCGATAGCGCCGCCGTCGGTGCGGGCGCTGCGGGCGGACGCGTCTTCCAGACGCCGATTTCGGTCGTCGTCACCGCCATGGGAAACGGGCTGCAGTCGTTCCGGGTCACCGAGGACAGTGGCGACCGCAAGCCGTACTGGATCGCGGCGGGCGAAAGCCAGACGTTCACGGCCGACTCGGCCCTCGTCTTCTCGGGCGAAGGCTCGACCGCCGCCTTCTCCGACGCGTCGCTCGAGTGGCAGGGCATCCGCTGGACGCCTGCCGACGGACGGCCGCTCGCCATCGACCGCGCGACGGGGCAGCGCCTGCTGGACTCGCTCGCCGCCGCGCCCGCGTCCGTCCCCGCTGCCGCTGCTCCGTGATGGACGTCGTCTCGGAGGCGCTCTCACTCGTCCGTCGCCTGGACTCCGGCGACCCGCTCGACGCTGTAACGGTGACGGAACTCAGGGCGGCCGTGCAGCACCTCGGCGCAGCGTATTACACGGCCGGCGAGAGCCTCGTCGGCGACTCGCAGTACGACCGCCTCTTCCACGCCCTCCGCGCGGCCGAAGAGGCGAACCCGGAGTGGCGTACGCCCGACTCGCCGACGCACCGCGTCGGCGGTGCGCCGTCGGACCGGTTCGCGAAGGCGACGCACGCCGAGCCGCTGCTGTCGCTCGGCAACGCGTTCTCCCGCGAGGAGATCGAGGCGTGGTACGAGCGCGCCCGCCGCGGCCTCGCCGCCGTGCTCGACGACGGCGACCAGCCGGCCGTCGAGGCCGAACTCAAGATCGACGGGCTCGCGGTCGCGCTGAGCTACACCGACGGCCTGCTCACGCGCGCCGCGACGCGCGGCGACGGCACGACGGGCGAGGACGTCACCGCCAACGTCCGCACGGTCCGAGACGTCCCGCTGCGCCTGACGGGCGCGGACGTCCCGGCGCGCGTCGAGGTGCGCGGCGAGCTATACCTCGCGCGGAGCCGCTTCGAGGCGCTCAACACGGCCCTCGTCGCCCGCGGCGACCGGCCGCTCGCGAACCCGCGCAACGGCGCCGTCGGCAGCCTGCGGCAGCTCGACCCGGCGATCACGGCCGCGCGTGGGCTGGCGTTCTGGGCGTACGGAATCGGGCCGCACACCGGCCCTGCCCCCGAGACGCAGACCGCCGCTCTGGACCGCCTCGCGGCGTGGGGCTTCCCGGTCGAGCCTGCCCGCCAGACGTTCACGGGCACCGAAGCCGAGACGCCCGCGCAGCAGGCTGCGGCCTTCTGCGACGCCATGGCGCACCACCGCGATCGCCTCGACTACGAGATCGACGGCGTCGTGCTCAAGATCGACCGGGCGGATTTCCAGGCCCTTCTCGGGCAGGTCGCGACGAGCCCGCGCTGGGCCGTCGCCGTCAAGTTTCCCGCCCGCGAGGCCACGACGCGGCTCATCCAGGTGCTCCACAGCGTCGGCCGGACGGGCGTCGTGAAGCCGGTCGCGGACCTCGAGCCGGTCGAGGTCGGCGGCGTCACCGTCGCCCGGGCGACGCTCCACAACACGGACTACATCCTGTCCCGCGACATCCGCGCGGGCGACCTCGTCGTCGTCAAGCGTGCCGGCGACGTCATCCCGGCCGTGGTCGGTCCGGTCGTCGAGGCGCGGGCGGGCGGCGAGGTCGCGTACGTCCCGCTGAGCGTCTGCCCCGAGTGCGGCCGTCCGCTCGTGCGCGCCGAGGGGACGGCCGACCTGCGCCACGCCGAGGGCGGCTGCCCGGCGAGCCTGCGCCGCGCCGTCCAGCACTTCGCCTCGCGCGTCGCGATGGACATCGACGGGATGGGGGAGAAGGTCGCCGCCCAACTCGTCGACTCGGGTCTGGTGGCAGACCTGCCGGACCTCTACCGCCTCACGCCGGAGACGCTGCTCGGGCTCGACGGCGTCAAGGAGCGCAAGGCCGAGCGCCTGCTCGCGGGCCTCGACGCGTCGAAGGCGCGCCCGCTCGCGCGCCTGCTGTTCGGCCTCGGCATCCGCCACGTCGGCGAGACCGTCGCCCGCCTGCTCGTCGCCCACCACGGCTCGCTCGCCGCGCTCGCCGCGGCCGACGGCGAGGCGCTCGAGGGCATCGACGGCGTCGGGCCGGTCGTGGCCGAGTCGGTCGTGGCGTGGTTCGCAGACGAGACGAACCAGACGACGGTCGCTCACCTCGCCGACGTCGGCGTGAACCTCGTGCGCCTGCCGTCCGAGCCCGTCGCGGCCGAGGCCGACGGCTCGGGCGCGGCCGCCGGCCGCCTGTTCGTCCTCACGGGCACGCTCCCGACGCTCACGCGCCCGCAGGCCAAGGCGCTGATCGAGGCCGCGGGCGGGACCGTCGCGGGCAGCGTGTCGAAAAAGACGACGTTCCTCGTCGCCGGCGAGAACGCCGGACAGAAGCAGACGGCGGCCGAGGCGCACGGCGTGCGCGTGCTGAGCGAGGCCGAGTTGCTGGCCCTTCTCGACGGGACCGAGCCGGCCGCGCCCGAGGCGGCAGCGCCCGAACCGGCCGGAGCCGACGCGCTCGTGCCGGACGCCGACGCAGCACCTGTCGGCGCAGCGCGTGCCGACGCAGCGCGTGTCGCCTCGCCGTCCGCCGATGCACCCGCGCCGCCGACGGCCGGCCAGGCCGATCTGTTCGGCAGCAGCCCGTGACCCGCCCGGCACCGCTGAGCTGAGGCGACCGGCGGAGCCTCCCGCGCCGCCGCGCGTCTACCCCGCATGCCTCTTCTCGACCGCCTCGGCCTCGCGCCCAAGCCGACCCTGCGGCCCCGCCTCGCCGGGCTGCGCCTCGAAGGCCGCCCCAGCGAGCCGACGCGGGTCGCATTGTCGCGCCGCCAACTCGCCGCCCGCCTCGGCCTCGTCGCGGCCCTCGCCGGCCTCGCGCTCGTCGCGTTCCCCAACGTCGCCGTGCTCCAGGAGACGAGCAGCATGGGCGACGTCTGGAAGGGCGACGACGTCGTGGCCCCGTTCGACTTCTCGATCCGCCTGCCCGACGCCGTCGTCCAGGCGCGCCGGGACTCGGTGAGCCGCGCCGAGCCCGTCATCGTGACCCTGGATGCGACCGCCGTCGACTCGTCCGCGGCCGCGCTCGCCCGCATCGACGCTCACATCGACACCGCGTTCGCCGCCTACGCCGGCTGGCGCGTCGCGGTGGACGCGGGTGACCGGGCGCGGGCTGCCGCAGACTCGGTGCGCTACCTCCGGGCGATGCTCGGCGTGCCGCTCGCGCAGCGCCAGTGGGCTGTGTTGCTCCGGTCGGCTACGGCCGGCGAGTCGCAGCTGTCGGAGCGTGTGCTCGGCGACGTCGGCCGCGTCGCGCGGACCCTCGTCGAGCGCGGCGTTGCGGACGTCCCGCGCGACTCGCTGCTCGCGCCCGGCGTGATCGTCCGCGACCCGGATCCCGCGGCGCGGACCGAGGAGGAGCGCGACGCCCGCACCGTCGTCGCCGCGAACGAGGTCGAGGCGGCGACCGTGACGGCACTCACCGAGGTCGGCCTGAGCGGCGACACCCTCGACGTCGCCGCGGCGCTCGTCGGCCGGACCGTCCGTACGAGCCTCGGCTACGACCGCGAGGCGACGGCGCGGCGCCGCGAAGCGACCGTCCTGTCGGTGCTCCCGACGGCGGGTCGCGTGCTCCGCAGCACGACGATCATCCGCCGCGGCGACGTCGTGACGGCAGAGAAGGCGGACCAGCTGCGCTCGCTCGACCTCGCGCAGCGCGACCGCTCGGGCGTCTCATGGGCACAGACCGTCTTGGGACGCGCTGTGCTCGTGCTCGCCGCGCTCGTCCCGTTCCTGCTCTTCCTCTTCCTGCTCCGGCCTAAGATCTACGCGGACACGGGCAAGGTCGCGCTCGTCGCGCTCATTCTCGGCGCTGTCATCGCGGGCTACTTCGCCGCGGGCATCGCCGGCGGCGAGACGCGCTTCGCGGTCCCGGTCGCGCTCGCGGCGATCTTGCTCACGATCTCGTTCGACAGCCGCGTCGGCTCGTTCGCCACGATCACGCTCGCGCTCGTCGGCGGGCTCGTCTTCGGCTTCGACTTCGAGTTCACGTTCGCGACCCTCATCGTCGGCATCCTGGCCGTGTTCTCGGTCCGCGACGTCAAGAGCCGCTCGCAGCTGCTGGCCTCGGCCGGGCTCGTCGCCCTCGCCTACACCATTCTCGTGACGGGCTACGCCCTCCTCCGAGCCGACCCGTTCACGGACCGCTTCATCGGGCAGGCGCTCGCCTCAGTGGTCCACGGATCGCTGCTGCTTCTCGCGGCGCCGCTGCTCTGGGGCATCGAGCGCGCCTTCGGCGTCACGACGGACCTGACGCTGCTCGAGCTGTCGGACACCAACCGGCCGCTGCTGAAGGAACTGTCGCTCCGCGCGCCGGGGACCTTCAACCACTCGCTCCAGGTCGCCAACCTCGCCGAGGCCGCCTCCGACGCCATCGGCGCGAACGCGCTCCGCGCCCGCGTCGGCGCGCTCTACCACGACATCGGCAAGATGCTCAAGCCCGAGTACTTCGTCGAGAACCAGCGGCCGGGCGAGAACCCGCATACGCTCATCAAGCCGTCGATGTCGGCGCTCGTCATCGCCGCGCACGTCCGCGACGGGCTCGACCTCGGCCGCCAGAGCCGCCTCCCCGAGGTCGTGCTGGACTTTATCGCGACGCACCACGGGACGTCCGTGATGGCGTACTTCTTCCGCAAGGCCGAGGAGCAGAACGGCCCCGAGGACGCGCCCGTGGACCCGGCGGACTACCGTTACCCCGGTCCGCGCCCGTTCACGAACGAGCACGCCATCGTCATGCTCGCCGACTCGGTCGAGGCCGCGAGCCGCAGCCTGGACCGCCCCACGCCGCGCCGCCTCGAGTCGCTCGTCGAGTCGATCGTCGCCTCGCGCATCGCCGCCGGCCAGCTCGACACGTGCTCGCTGACGTTCCAGGACATCGCGCGCATCAAGGAGACGTTCCTCGCGATGCTCTCGGGCATCTACCACTTCCGGGTCAAGTACCCCGGCCAGGAGCCCGAGAAGGAGGAGGACGCCGAGCCCGTCGCGGGGGCGGACATCGGGGAGCCGTGTGGGTATTGGGGATTGGGGATTGGGGATTGGGGATTGGGGATTGGGGATTTCGACCGGGACGTCCCCGTTTGTTCCACCCATGCGCCCCGTAGAGACGCCCCGCTGAGGCGTCTTCCATCCGGTTGCCAACACGCTCGGCCGTCGCAATCCCCGGTCGCTCCCACACCCATCCACGCCGCCCGGCCGTCGCCGTTGTCCGGCCGTCGCCGTTGTCCGGCCGTCGCCGCCGGACGTCCTTCCGCCGCTCAGCCGGCGTCCTGGATCAGCGCCGCGACGGCATCGCGGTGGCTCAGGACGGCGAGCAGAAGCACGTCGCCCGGCTCAGCCCAGTCGAGTGCAGCCCTCGCGGCCTCGGCCGGGTCCGGGAACGTCGCGATCGTGTCCGGGTCGACGCCTGCGTCGACGAGGCCGCGCGTGAGGATGGCCGGGATCTCGCCGATCTGGCGGCCGCGGAGGTAGTCCGGAAGGTCCGCGAGGTGCGTCCGGTCGGCCGAAAACGGGCGCGCGGCGTCCGCGATGCGCACGACGTCGGCGTCGGGGCGGTCGCCGGCGGACGAGATGAGGATGAGGCGCCGCCGGGCGGGCAGGAAGCCCGCGAAGGCGACCAGCGCAGCCAGGCCGTGCGCGTTGTGCGCGTAGTCCACGACGACCGTCGCGCCGCGGACGTGCCAGACGTTGGAGCGGCCGGGATTGTCGCTCGCGTCGCCCCGGAAGGCGCGCAGGCCGTCCGCGAGCGCCTCGTCGGGCACATCCAGGGCGGCGCCCGTCGCGACGGCCGAGAGGGCGTTGAGGACGTTGTGGCGGGCGGCTCCACCCATCGCGGCCGGCATCTCGGCGACGGCCACGAGCGGCGTCCACGCGCCATCGCGGCGGATGGCGACGTGCCCGTCTACGATGGACGCGGCGAGCGCGGCGCCCGCGAGGCGCGGATGGTCGGGGTCGTGGCTGACCCAGACGAGGCGACACGCGGCGAGCGCGTCGGCCTGCCGGTCGGCTTCGGCGCAGGACGGGCCGTCGTCGGCCGAGAGGACGAGCGTGCCGCCAGCCGCGAGGCCTTTCGCGACGACGAACTTGACGCGGGCGAGCGCCTCGACGCTCTCGATGCCATACTCGCCGAGGTGGTCGTCCGCGACGTTGGTGACGCACGCGACGGCTGCGCGCCGGAGCGGGACGCCGCGGCGCAGCAGCCCGCCCCGCGCCACCTCGAGCACACCCATCGTCGTCCTCCGGTCGCGAAGGGCCGCCCGTGCGCCCATCGGCCCCGAGAAGTCGCCCGTCTCGACCACGTCCGACCCGACGGCGACGTAGTCGGTCGTGGACACGCCGGGGACGTGGCCGGCAGCCGTCGCCATTGCGGCGAGCATGCGGACCGTCGTCGACTTGCCGTTCGTGCCCGTGATGAGCGCGACCGGGACGTCGTGGAGGCCGTCCCATTCGACCGCGTCGGGCTCGGGCAGGGTGCGGGCGTGCCACGTGTGCCCGCCGGCGCCGAGGCCGAGCGTGACCGCGTCGTCGTCCCAAAGCGCGCTCACGCCGTGCACCTCGGCCGCGCCGAGCAGCGTGCGGAGCGCGTCGTCGCGGTGCCGGTCCGCGAGGTCGCTCAGCCGGGCGATGACGTCATCGACCGACTCCCCGCCCGGCTCGCCCGTCTGCCCGGCATACGCCAGTCGCGCCGCCGCCTCGTTCAACTCGGCCGCGACGTAGAGGGCATCGACGTCGGCGGCGACGGCGAGCGACACGCCGCCCGGACACGACCGGGTGGCGACGGCAGGCACATCCCACCCGAGCGCGCCCGCGAGTCGGTCCACGTACGTGCGCCACGCAGCGACGAACCCGTCTGTGTCGGTCAGGCCCGCCGCTTCGAGCGCGGCGCCGGGGGAGTCGAGAAGAGCGCCCGCGCCCGTCTGGCGGCGGCTGTCAGTGATGGCGAGGGCCATTCAGGGTTGAAAGGTTGAGAGGTTGTGGGGTTGAGAGGGCGAATCGGGCTCCAGGATCGACGCGGTCACAAGGCAGCAGACGTCCCCTCTCAACCTCTCCACCTTGAAACCTCTCAACCCTCAGTCCGCCTCCTCGTCCGGGGCGGTGATGAGGTGGACGCCGCGGTCGTCGCGCGCGATCCGCTGGCGGGCGCGGAGTTCGAACGCCTCGCCCTCGGGCAGCAGCTCGGCCGGGCCGGCCTCGGTCTCGGGCTCGCGGTGCGGGCTGTCGAACTGGACGATCTGCTTCCAGCAGCGCGTGATCGCGTCGCCGAAGACGACCAAGAGGTCGCCGGGGCGCGAGATGGCGAGGCCGTGCGCGACCGCGGCCTCCTCGTCCGGCACGACCTCGACGGCGTCCGGGTCGAGGCCTTCGGCGATGAACGTGTCGCAGAGCAGGTTCGGGATCTCGCCCGACGTCCGGCCGCGGCGGCGGTCGTCCTGCTTGCAGATGATGGCGTCGAAGTGCGGCGCGGCGGCCTTCGCCACGGCGACGACGTCCTCGTCGCGGCGGTCGCCGGGGGCGGAGATGACGAGGCGGCGGACGCCCTTGACGTCGAGCCGGTCGACGAGGCGGCCCATCGCCTCGACGGCGGCCGGGTTGTGGGCGTAGTCGAGGATGACCTTGAACGGGTGCTCGTCGTAGACGTTGAGGCGGCCCGGCGCCTCGTAGAACGACGTCGTGAAGGTGCGGAGGCCGTGGCGGATCTGGTCCAGCGTGAGCGGCAGGACGGACTCGCCGAGCGCGTGGCAGAGTGCGGCCGCGAACATCGCGTTCTGGACGTTGTGCGTCGCCTTGCCCTCGATCGTCGCCGGGATGAGGTGCGTCCAGAGGATCGGGATGTGGCGCCCGGCGTCGAAGAGCGTGATCATCTCGCCGCCCATGCCGCGCTCGAGTACGACCGCGCGGCCGCCGTCGCGGACGTGCTCGCGGACGAGCGCGTGGTCGGCGTCCATCGTCACGTAGACGATCTTCTTGGCGCGGCTGTGCTCGGCCATCGCGAGCACGCGCGGGTCGTCCGCGTTGAGCACGACGGCTTCGCGGGCGACCTCGATCGGGACGCGCTTGACGGCGGCGAGCTGGTCCAGGGTGTCGATGCGGCCGAGGCCGAGGTGGTCGGATGTGACGTTGAGGCAGGCCGAGACGTCGCAGCGGGTGAAGCCGAGGCCGGAGCGGACGAGCCCGCCCCTCGCGACCTCGAGCACGGCCGAGTCCACGAACGGGTCGCGGAGCACCATCTGTGCGCCCGACGGGCCCGTCATGTCGCCCTTGACCGACAGGCGGCCGTCGATGAACACGCCGTCTGTACTCGTCATGCCAGGCACGTAGCCCGCCATCTGGAGCACGTGCGAGACCATGCGCGTCGTCGTCGTCTTGCCGTTGGTGCCCGTCACGGCGACGATCGGGATGCGGGACGGCTCGCCGCGCGGGAACAGCATGTCCATCACCGGCACGGCCACGTCGCGCGGCGTGCCCTCACTCGGGGCGACGTGCATGCGGAAGCCCGGCGCGGCGTTGACCTCGACGATCGCCCCGCCGATGTCCTTGTACGACTTCGAGACGTCGTCCGTGAGGAAGTCCACGCCGCCGACGTCGAGGCCGACCGCGCGCACGGCGCGGACCGCCATCTCGACGTTGTCGGGATGGACGATGTCGGTCATGTCGATCGACGTGCCGCCGGTCGAGAGGTTGGCGGTGCTGCGGAGGTAGAAGATCTCGCCGGCCGGGAGGACGGACGCGCACGTGTGGCCGGCCTGCGTCATGAGGCGCTCGGCCTGGTCGTCGAACGTGATCTGCGTGAGCACCTTCTCGTGGCCGACGCCGCGCCGCGGGTCCGCATTGACGGCCTCGACGAGTGCCTCGATCGTGGACGTCCCGTCGCCGACGACGTGGCCGGGCACGCGCTTGGCCACGGCCACGAGCGCGCCGTTGACGACGAGCATCCGGTGGTCGAAGCCGGTCACGAAGGACTCGACGAGCACGCCGCGGCTGGTGCCGTGCTGGCGCGCCATGTCGAAGCCGGCCGCGACCTGCTCGGGCGTCATGAGGCGGATCGAGATGCCGCGGCCATGGTTCGCGTTGAGCGGCTTGGTCACGACCGGGAAGCCGATCTCGGCTGCGGCCTCGACGGCGCCCTCGGGCGAGTAGACGAGCTCCTGGCGCGGCACGGGCAGCCCGAGGCTCGCGAGGATCGAGCGCGTCTCCTCCTTGTCGGACGCGATCTCGACGGCGATGTGGCGCGTCTCGGACGTCACGGTCGCCTGGACGCGCTTCTGGTGGCGGCCGTGGCCGAGCTGCACGAGCGACTGCCCGTTGAGGCGGATCCACGGCACGCCGCGGCGCTCGGCGGCGTCGACGAGCGACTGCGTGGACGGGCCGAAGGCGTGGCGCTGCGCGAGGCGGATGAACGCGTCGCGCTCGGTCTCCCAGTCGAACGCCTCGTCCGTGCCCTCGGCGTCGGCCGGGAGCAGGCTCCGGATGAGACGCAGGCCCAGCTCGCCCGCCGCGAGGCCCACCTCGGCGTGCTTGAACTGGTAGATCATGTCGTACTCGCCGCGCTCGCGGCGCGTGCTACGCGTCTTGCCGAACGTGACCTCGTTGCCGGCGACGCCCTGGATCTCGAGCGCGACGTGCTCCCACACGTGGCCCATCCACGTGCCCTCGTCCTCGGTCATGCGGCGGATGAAGCCGCCGGGCTCGCGGTACGAGCAGCCGTGCTCGGCCAGCCCGGGGAGCGCGGCGACGAGCGCCTCGGGGAAGCCGGGCAGCGTGCCCGTCGGGCGGTCTTCGAGCGCGCCGAGCTGGATCGTGTGCCGGATCACCGGGAACAGCGCGTGCTGGTTGGGGCCGCCGTAGACGTTGGTCGAGACGATGTGCATCGGTCGGGGGGAGGGGAGGGCGTAACGTCGCCCCGGAGCGCTGCCGGTGCAAGAGGCAGGCTGCCGTGGGGGCCGAAGACTAAATGGCGAGGGCCTCGCGGATGCGGACGAGGGACTCGGGCGACAGCGTCGGGGCGAGTTCGAGAACGACGGCGTCGGTCCCGGCGAGTGCCGTGCGGAGGCGGCGCCGCGCCTGCGGCGTCACCAGGACGACACGCGCCTGTCGGACCGTCGCCTCGAGCTGCCGCTTCTCGGCCTCGACGGTCACGGCAACGGCGTGGCCCGAGAAGCCGGTCCGCGCCCCGACCTCGTCCAGGAGGGGCGCGATGGCGTCGGCGTGGCGGGTGACGAGCGCGAGGGTCTCGGTCGACCCGAGCCGGGCGACGGCTTCGAGCACGCTCTGCGGGTAGTGCACCACGACGCCGACGGCCTCGACATCGGGCAGCACGCGGCGGACCTCGCGCAGCGCGGCCATCGGCGCGACGACGCCCTCGGCCTCGGTCCGCGCCGTCATCTCGGACGTCAGGATCGCGAC